>JAPLMM010000227.1 GCA_026387035.1 Planctomycetota bacterium | reverse complement strand
GTACGGTTTCTCCGGCAGTTCTAACGCATTTTGCAGCGGTCAGAATAGAACCTTGCGCGGCGTGACCGTGATGTTTTTGCTGACCGTGGCATAGTCTCCCTTTAGCGAAACCTGGACGTGGCAAGACTGGCTGCCGGTGGGTTGCTCGGGGGTGAAAGACGTTACGTCTCCCTTTATTAAGCGCTCGGGATCGCTTTCGCTGTTGTCGCTTTCGGTCTTCACAAACGTGATGTCGCCGCGGTCCGTGCCATCCCATGTATAAGTATGCTGCGTGCCATCAGGCAGCATGATGCGAAGGCTTTGCACGTCGACCAGGATTTCGTCGTCCAGGATTTCAAAGTCCGTGGCCCGGCGGATGTCGCGGGCGATCCGGTCCAATACGCCGCACGCCTTGGCCACCAGTTCCGTTTTCTCGGAGTTGTAGGTGTACGAGGTGTTGGCGGCATGGATGCCGGCGGCGGCGGCGGCCATGATGAGGGCCATAAGGGCCATCGCCAGAAGTATTTCCGGCAAGGTGAAGCCCGGTCTGTGATGAAAAGCCTTCATCGGTTACTCCGCATAGGATCCCGAGATGCAAGCCAGTTTGTAGGAACGGGTCAGGCCGGCCGGGTGATCGTTCAGGTTGCTGCGATCGATAGTCACCGTCGCCTTGCCGGCGACCTTAAAACCGGAATCGCGCAAGTTGATGATCCCGCCGCGAATCGCGGTGAACGTGGGCGCTTCGTCCGAATCGTCGTCCTCATTCTTTTTCTTCTTGCCGGTGAGGGCCTGGCCCGTGAACTCAAACTCGCTGGCCACCATGCATCCGCCGACGGCGTTCGATTGGCCGCTGAACTTGACGCCGTAGCCGGGGGCTAAGACCGCCGATCCTGTCAAGTCGCGCAGCCCGTCATACTGCGACCCGTCCGGAACGACCGCCGAAAGGCTTGCATTGCCGGAGAAGGTCACTTTGTTGGCGTTCAGGTTATCCACGGAGGGTTGCTCGCAAACGATGAGTCCGGCCAGTGTACAATTGCCGGAAAACGTCACTATGTTGGGCGATTCGACGTACACGATGCCGTTGAGGGTGGCTTTTCCGGAAAACGTCGGGTTGGTTCCGGCGGGAATCCGGATGTTGGACAGGGTAACGTCTCCGGAGGCCCCACTGGTCCGGAGGTTGGTGGCGTAAGGGCGGAAGATGCTCTGGTCCACGACGGGCCATTCCGGTTCCCCGACGCCGACGCTCTGGCTGCCTCCAATGGTAGCTTGGCCGTTGGTCTGGATGCGGGCGTCCGGGTTACTGATCTTGGCATCGCCGGTGATGCTGGCGTTGCCGCTCAGGCGGATGGCGGGGCTGGTGGTGTACGTGGCTGCCAGAACGCTGCCTTCGGCGTTGTTGTTGAGGCCCTGGATGCGGCCGTGGCCGGTCAGCCGGACGGCGGACTTGCTTGAGACGCCGTACAGCGACAGCGCCGTCTGGCCTTGCTGCACCATCATGTTGTAGCGGGCGGTTCGCGACGCGTTGCCACAGGACCCTGTGCTGGTAATCGTGACCGTGTTGGGGTTGGTGCCGATCAGGTCGCTGACGGCGATCTGGAGGTCGATTTTGCCGCGCGCGTCGTCCAGCGTGATGGGCACGGTAACGCCGGCGTCGTCCCAGGAAACACCGGCGTCATCAACCATGGTCGAAGACTCCCACAGGATCTCGAGTTTTTCGGCGATGGCTTCGTACAGGGCCGACGCGCTGCTGCTGTCGCTGGAAAGGCTGACGCCGCCGAGGTTGCGCTGAATCAACTGGATGCCGGTCTCGGCCAGCGCCGACGCCTGCTGCGAGGCGATGCGGTTGCGCGCCACGGCCAGGTTGGTGTCGGACGTCGTGGCAATCGCCACCGCCAGGCAGGCGAAGAGTGCCAGGAAAATCATCGTGACCACCAGCGCGACGCCACGGCGAGTGCCCCGTCGTAAAGATGTGAGTCGTTTCATGATACGCCCATCTTTCTTTCTCTTGGGGCGTCGGCTCCCTCTCCGTGCATCAGCCGCCGTCCGTGAATAGGATCCCTTCCATCTTGAACACGTAAGACGTCTGCGTCACCACGGCCGTTCCGTGGTGGCGGACTTCCACCATCAGCCGAACCGCCTTGGCGGTCTCGGCGTCTATGTCCTCGTCATCGTTCAGGTCGGCCACGGAAACAGGCGTGACGGTCAGATATTGGGCCCAGTCCGTGTCAGGGGCATAGTGCTCCCCGTCCAGGGCCAGCACGTCTGCGAAATCCATCCGCAGGGCCAGGTCGCGAATCTCGGCCGCCAGGTATGTGGCCGTTGCCACGTCGCTGCCTTGCTCGGCCACGACGGAATCATGCCCGAACGCGGCGACCACGGCCAGAAAACCGATGGCCATGATTATGGCCGAGACCAGCACCTCGACGAGGGTAAACCCCCTCGCGCCCGCCCCGCCACCAGTGTGTCGAGTCACCATAGAGCCCCTTTCCACCTTCAAGCCTAACGCGCCACGACCGCCTGGCAAGCACGAGGGGAGGAACTCCGGCCGGAGGCACGTAAGACCTTATACATTCGGCACTTACGCGCGGCTGGTGGCTTCGGCCTTCCCCCGCGCCTTGCAAGTCAGGCGCCATTTTCGCAAGGAAAACCAACCGCCGCATACGCAGGGATTCAGCAATGGCATTAAGTTAAGGGGATTTGAGGCGGTTTCGTGCGACGACGCACCCCAGCTAACCGGGGCGCAAGGCAGCGCCAAGCCCGATCTGCGCCGGGTCCGAATCACCTTCCGAAGGGTATTGGGGGCTTATCTTAACGCCATTGCGGGGATTCAGAAGAACTCTTTGCGCGGCGTCGCCGTGATAACGGTTTCTGCCATCGCCTGTTCCCCGGCCAGCACCAGCCGGATTTGCAAGGTTGGTTCCCGTATGCGTCACGTCACCCGCCACGCTCACCACGATCGTCCGGCAGCGCCATCAGGGCGAGCGAAATGAGCACTTCCGCCAGGGTGAAAGCACGCGTTCGGTGGGGCAGGGCGGAACCCCTCGAAACCGCCCTGCCGTTCCGTCGCCGATTCCGCATGGGACGTCCGCCCTTGGGACCTCTCAATGCGTGACGACGGACTCGTGACCGAACGCCGCCACGGAGGCAACAAAACCGAGAACCACGAGCACGCAGCAGACAAGCACTTCCGCGAGCGTGAAGGCTTTCCGGCGGTTCCCGGACTCATGCGTTTTTGCGCGCGTCATGGCTATTTCACCAACTGGGACATCTTGAAGATGGGCAAGAGGATCGCGGATGCAATAAAGGCCACAATTCCACCCATCAAAACGATCATGAGCGGCTCAATGGCGGACGTCACTGTTTTAATGGTTGCCTTCAACTCCCGATCGTAAAACGCGCTGACGTCATTCAGGATCTCGGCTAGCGAGCCGGTCTCTTCGCCCGCCCCGATCATCTGGGCCACACTGGCGGGAATCAGCGGGCTGCGCGACAGCGTTGGCGCGATGCGCTGTCCCTTGCGCACCGCGGCGTGGACCCGCCGCCACACTCGCGCATAATGCACGTTGCCCGAAACCTCCGCCGTGATGGCAATCGTATCGAGCATCGGCACGCCCGCATTCACCAGTTCGCCCATCGTCCGCAGTCCGCGCGACAGGTACAGGGCGTGGCACAGGCCCTTCAGGATCGGAATCTTGAGTTTCGCGCCGTCCCACCACTCGCGGCCGAGTTCCGTTCTCAAAAAGTAGATGAACCCTCCCGCAAGCGCGCCGACCGAGAGCAGGTAGACGTACCAATAATTGGTCAATGAACTGCTCAACGCCATGAGTATCTTGGTCGGCATCGGCAAGATCTCTTCGCGTCCCTTGAAGAGGGGCGCGAACCGCGGCAGGACGAACGTCAGCATGAACACCACCGTCACCATGGCCAGGATGAGGATGATCGCCGGGTAAATCATGGCGCCTTTGACCTGGCGGCGTGTCTCAATCTGCTGGGTCAGGTATTCCGAGATGCGCTCGAGCATGTGCCCAAACGAACCCGCCAACTCGCTCGCCCGCACCATGTTCACGTAGAGCAGCGAGAAGATCTTCGGAAAACGGGGCAGAGTCTCGGAAAACTGCCGTCCCCCTTCAATGTCGCGCTTCAGCGTCCGGATGATCTGACCCATCTTGGGGTTCTTCACCTGTTCCCCGATGCTTTCCAGCGCCGTCGTCAGACCGATGCCGGCCTTCGACATCACCGCCAACTGGCTTGTAAACGCCAGAATTTCCTTCGACCCGACCCGCTGGCCGAACTGGATGCTGCCCAGCAAGCCTTTCCGGGCCACCTCCTCCTCACCGATCCGTATCAGGTCCAGGATCGTCCCGCCGAGTTCGCGCACCTGCTGCGTGGCCAACACGAGGCTGTCGGCCTTCATGACTCCCGTGACAACCTGGCTGTCGTTTCGCTTCAGTTGGTATCGGTACGTAGCCATGGCGCTCCTAGGCCGTCAGAGCCCGTTCGAGTTGCTCCGGCTGCCGCGCGTACGTGAGGGCGTCCTGCCGGTTGATCTTTCCGTTGAAGTAGAGCCTTTTGAGCGACTCGTCGAACAGGGCCATGCCCAGGGCCCGGTTGGTTTCGATGATATTGGGGATCTCGAAGATCCGGTTCTCGCGGATGCAGTTGCGCACCGCGGGGGTCGAAACGAGCACCTCCGTCGCCGGGATCATGCCCGCCTCGTCCACGCGAGGGAACAGACGCTGGCAGAGCACACCGCGCAGCGTGTTCGCCACCATCGAGCGAACCTGGTTCTGCTGCGCGGCCGGGAACATGTCGATGATACGCTCGACGGTCGAGGCCGCATCGTTCGTGTGCAGGGTCGAGAGGACGAGGTGACCCGTCTCGGCGGCCGTCAGCGCCGTCGAGATCGTCTCCAGGTCGCGCATTTCGCCGATGAGGATCACGTCCGGGTCCTGCCGCAGAATATGCCGCAGCCCGTGCCGGAAATCCGGCACATCCTCGCCCACCTCCCGCTGCTCGACCGTGCACAGGCGGGACTCGAGCATGTATTCGATCGGATCCTCCAGGGTGATCACGTGGTACTTAAACCGGTCGTTCATGTGATCGACCATCGAGGCGAGGGTCGTGGATTTTCCGCTGCCCGTTTCTCCCGTCACGAGGACCAAACCCTGCTGAAGTTCGGCAAACTCGACCACAACTTCCGGCAGGTTCAGTTCTTCGAGCGGCGGCACGCGCGCCGGAATCGCTCGAAACGCCAGGGCAGGGGTCCCCCGCTGGAAATGCGCGTTGACGCGGAAGCGGGGGCCGCCCGGCAACGAGGTCGAAAAGTCCAGGTCGCGCTGGCGCGTGAAGTGCTGGTGCTGCTCCTCGGTCACCAGTTCCTTGACGAAGGCGTGGGCTTCGTCCTCCGCGACGACGGCCTCGCCCTCCATGGCGACAAGAACCGTATGAATCCTGAGGAGCGGCGGGTGGCCTGCAAGGATATGCAGGTCGCTCGCCCCCGCATCGACCGCGCTTCGCATCAGGTTTTTGATACGCGTCAAGGCCGCTTCTCCTACTCCACCGGAAGGTGAATGTCTTCGGTCACGCGGAGCAGTTCTTCGACCGTCGTGACGCCCTCCTGGAGTTTGCGAATCCCGTCCTGTCGCAGCGAAACCATTCCGGCTTCCTCGCAGTAGCGCCGCAATTCCGTGACGTCCGGGCTCGCCGCCACCATGTCCCGGATCGAGTCGTCCAGAACGAGCATCTCGTAGATGCCGCAGCGCCCGCTGTACCCGGTTTTCCGGCACCGCTCGCATCCCTTGCCGCGGTACAATTGCCCGGCCTCGATCTTGTTCCGGACGAGGGCCTGCTTGACCTCGTCGCTCGGCGCGTACGGTTCCTTGCATTGCTCGCAGATGCGCCGCACCAGACGCTGGGCGAGCACCGCGTTCAGTGAGGCGCTGATGAGGTACGGCTCGATGCCGATGTTGATGAGCCGCGTGATGCTCGACGGCGCGTCGTTCGTGTGCAGGGTCGAGAGGACCAGGTGCCCGGTGAGGGCGGCCTGCACGCTGATGCGCGCCGTTTCCTCGTCCCGGATTTCGCCCACCATGATGACGTCCGGGTCCTGCCTGAGCAGCGCCCGAAGCGCGGTGGCGAACGTGAAGCCGATGCGCTCGTTGATCTGGACCTGGTTCGCAAAGCCCAGGAAGTATTCCACCGGGTCCTCGACGGTCGAGAGGTTGATCTCGCCCGCGTTCATCGTCAGGAGCGCTGAGTACAGCGTCGTCGTCTTGCCGGAGCCCGTCGGGCCCGTGACGAGGATGATGCCGTGCGGCCGGTCGATCTGTTCCTTGAACCGTTTCAGGTGGTCGTGCTCAAACCCCAGCCGCTCCAGGCCGATCAGGATGGATCGGTTGTCGAGGATGCGGATCGCCGCCTTCTCGCCCTGCGTCGTCGGAAGGGTGTTGATCCGGAAGTCCACGTAACGGTTGCGCACGATTGCGCGGATGCGGCCGTCCTGCGGCAAACGCCGCTCCGAAATGTCCAGGTTGGCCATGATCTTCAAACGCGACACCAGCGCCGCGTGCATGCCCTGGGGCGGCGACATCACCTCGAACAGGACGCCGTCAATCCGGTACCGCACGCGCATTTTCTTTTCGCCCGGCTCGATATGGATGTCGCTCGCGCCTTCCTTGACGGCATTGCAGATCAGATAGTTCGCGAGCCGGATCACCGGCGACTCACCCGCCACCTTCGCCAGGTCCGTCACATCCCCGTCATTGTCTTCGACGACCTCCACCGCGTCGTCCGCGATGTCGCGGATCAGGTCGTCCAACTGGAAGTCGTCAAGCGTCGTGAACTTCTCCTCGATCATCTTCACGATGGCCGACGGGGAAGCCACGGCCAGGCGAACGCGGCGGCCGAGGCGCCGCCGAATCTCGTCCACCAGAAAGACGTTCGCGGGATCGGCCGTCGCCACCGTGGCCACGTCCTCGTCGTCGTCCGCGTCGATGACGAGCACCTTGTGCCGCCGGCAAAAGTCCGACGGAAGCATCTCCAGAACGCGCTGAAGCACCTCCAACTGGCCCACGGGCACAAACTCCAGCCCGTACTCCTCCGCCAGACACGCCATCACCTCGTCTTCCTTGGCGTATCCTTTGCGGATGAGGATCTGGCCCAGCCGCTCGCCCGGGCTCGACTTCTGGAGCGAGAGGCACTCTTCCAGTTGCGCGCGCGTCACCTCGCCGCGGCTGACGAGCAGGTCGCCCATCCGCTGGCGCGCCGGCTTCGGCGCCGCGCCCGTGGGCACCGTCGCCGTCACGACGCTTTCGCCGGCTCCAGCCTCCGCTTCGCGCTTGCGTCTTTCCTCAGGCATCGCGCCCTCTACTTGTTCGGTCCGGTGGCGTCAAAAAGGGCCAGCGTCACCGTCTCGCCCTCGCATGCCAGCACCACGCGGTTAGGTTCGATCTGTCGGACCTGGAAGCCGCACACCACATCCCCGACGCTGCACACCTTCCCGCTGATCACGGCGAAACGCTTCTCGCCCGAAACCAACACCGAACCCAGGGTGAGTCGGGCGCCCGCTTCCAAGACCTGCCGGCGCCGCGCCTCTTCCGCCACCGCCGCCGCTACCTCTTTCTGGTTGGTTTCCGCCTTAGCCTCGACTTTCGCCGAGGTCACCTGGAACGGGTTGGCGTGGAGTTGGCTGAGCGGCACCTGACGCTGCCGGATGTACCCGTCGAATTCCTTGACCAGTTGCTCGACGCGAACGACCGACACGTCGCCCTGCTTCGGGTCCGCCGAGGTCGTGGCCAGCCGCTGCAGGACCGAGTCAATTTCACCGACGCTCGTAGCCCCCGGGCTGACGGCCGAGGACGACGTGACGGAAGCGACGGCCGTGGCCGGGCTCCGCCCGCGCAGAAACTGGAACGCCACCACCCCGCCGCCTGCGACCACCAGGCACACGAGGACGATCACTTTTTTCGTGTCCTTCAGACCGAATTTCGCCTGCCGGCTGCCGAGATCCCGGTCATGCTCAGACGTCAGGGGCTCCAGCCCGGCTTCAGACATCCGGTACTGATTTAGAGGTTTTTCGTCGTCCATGCTCAGTTCTCGAAAAAGATGTCCACGACCATGTCGACCAACACCGCCCCCGGTTCCGTGGGCGATTTCTGAATCTGCATCTCCCGCACCTTCGTAATGCGCGGCAGTTGCTCCAGGCAGAGCAGAAACTCGTAAAAGCCTGCGAATGGACCTTCCAACGTCAGGCTGATCGGCTGCACATTGTATCGCGACGCCGTCTCCACCTTCAGCGTCCGAATGCTGCGGGCGGCCAGCGACCTGGCCTCCGCCGTCACCCACACCTCCCGCAGAATCACGTCGATCTCGCGCTGCTGCGGCAAGCGGTCCTCGAAGAACGCCAGCGCGTCCTCCAGCCGCTTAATCTCCTCCTGCAAGTCGTCGATCCGCCTCGCCACACGCTGCAGTTTCACCAATTGGTCGCGCCGCTCCCGGAGGGCTTCCAGGTCCGCCGCCGCGCGCTGCCCCAGAGGCCGGACGACCACGAACACCACCGCCACGGTCACCACAACGATGCCGAACAGCGTCAGCAGAATGCGCGTCGAACCCTTCATGATTTACTCCTCGGAGGCGACGCCGCTGTCGGCAGCGCCGCTTTGGCCTCGTCGCCCGAAGCCAGCAGTTTCTGCGCCTCGAGGCTCAGCCGGAAGGTCAACTCAAACCGCCTCATCGTGACCCCGGGCTCGTACGGAAACTCCTCGCTGAACTTCAGGTTCACTTCCTCAAACAGCGGGTCCGCGGCCAGCCTCGCAATGTACTCCGCCACCTGCACGTCCGTCACGGCCAGACCGTCCAGGCGGAACTGGATCTCCCGCCTCCGGATCTTCTCCGGACGCTTCAACTTGCTGCCTTTCGAGGCCGCGGTGGATGCCTCGCCATCCTTCGTCGTCGTGGGTTTCGGCGCCGGCACCTCGACTTCCACGCTCGACATGACCAGCACCTGCAGGCTCGTATCCGAGGGCAGGGCATTGGTCAGCCGGGCCAGAATGTGGCTCCGCGGAACTCGCTCCAGCAAGTCCGCACTCAATTCCACCTTCCGCACGAGGCCTGCTTTCCGGTCTTCCAACTTTTTCAACTGCTCGATCTGCCGGCCAGCCTTCCGGTATTGCTGTTCGACGACGGCCCGCAGGCTGGACGCGCCGAACACACGTATCACGTACAGGGCACACACCCCTGCGAGGGCCAACAGCGCGACCCCGGCCAATCCGAGACACAGGAGGTTCGCCCGGCGCCGGCCGCGCCGTTCTGTGAAATCCCTCGGCAGGAAATTCATCACCTGCATGATGGGTCTCGCCTTGTTCTATTGTGCCCCGAAGAGACTCAGTCCCAAGGCGACGGCCAACTCCGGCTCCGCTTCGCCGTCCGCCTCCGACTGGCTGGCCGCCCGCAGGGGCGCCCCGACCTCACACGGAACGCTCAGGTGCGACCCGATAACCTGCACGAGCGCACGGTCCCGCGCGCCCGGGCCAAGGAAAACGATCCGATCAATGCCCGCCCCGCGTGCCAGCGAACTGTAATAGCGGATGCACGACTCGATCTCGTCGACGAAGCGCCCCAGGTACTTGGAAATCTGGTTGTAGACTTCCACCGCTTCGGCGCTCAATCCGCCGCCTCCAGTCCCCGTGCACCAACCCGACATCGTGGCCCGCGCCTGCTCCACGCTTGTTTTGCGAGCCTCTGCAACCGCCCGAACCACGCCCTCCACGCCCTGCGTGACGCCTTTGACGAACCGCATTTCTTCTCCCCGCGCGATCGCAACGTATGTTGCCAGCGCGCCGATATGCACCAGCACCAGCGAACCGGGGCCCTCCGGGCTTGCCTCGGCGTGGCTCGCAGCAAAAATGTACGGGTAGCACATCGCGCAGGGCTCCACGCCCACGCCTACAATTTCCAGGCCCAACTTCTCCACCGCGCGGATGTGTTTCTCAACCGCGTCGCGCGGCACGGCCAGAGCGATCACGTCCTGCTTCGTCTGGTTGTCTTCCGAAACCGTGCCCGCCACGATGTGCCGAACCACCGCCTGCTTCGGATCGAAGGGCAACTTCCCCTGCAGTTCCCAGGGCAGGGCACCGATCAGTTCCTCCGGCTGCATCGGCGCCATCCGCACCTGCTGGATGACCAACTGTTCCGCCGGTACACTGATCACCGCCTGGTTGCCCCGAAAACCGTCCGCCGAACACCGCTGCCGCACAAAATCGCACGCTTGCCGGTACCGGTTTTCCCTGACCTCCGCGGAAGCCTTCGCGGCCTCGGTCCACCCCCCGTTCCCGGCGCCGACCCCCCCCTCAAGAGGCGGAAACACCATGCTCGCCTTCGAAACAAGCGTCAACGAGCCCTCTGCCTGTTCCACCTGCACCATGTGGACCGATTCCAGGTTCAGGTGGATCCCAATGGGCAGCAGGACCCGCTTGCGAAGCGCCATGCCATTCCCCTTCCTACCCGGCTAAAACCCTGCGTGCCGCACGGGGCCAGCCCATATGAGTCAGATTAACCGGCGGCACGGTCCTGTCAAACGACAGTACTTCCACCCGTCACGCAAGCCGCCGAAACAGAATGCTCTTCTCATAACATGGCTTCAGATAAGGCGTTACAATCGCACGCAGCGCCTGTGGGGTAGGGGACCCACTTCTCGTGGGCCGTAGGGGAATGTACGTCACCGCCGAATTCGGGCCGATTTTCCCTCGCCTCGGGGGGCCTTCTGGCAGACGCCAGTTCGCGGTGGGCCATGCCGAGGCTGCGGAAACGGCCTTTGAAGGCCCTTTCAGACGTTACTATCGGCACGATACCCCCTCGTGCTTTACTGATTTGCAGCCCTCCCGACCGTGTCCCGGCGCGCCGGGATTCCGCGCCTTCGCTTTGCCGCCCGCAGATTGCAAGACCGACCTTTTACGTCCTCGCGAGGGCCGGGTCCCGGCGCGCCGGGATTCCGCGCGCACGCCCTGATTTTCCGTTGATTCGCCCCCCGGCTTCTGTTACTCTCCCCGCAAGTCGGATCGAGATTCGCTATAGGAGACCATTGCATGGACGTCAAACTCCATCTCACCAAAGGCAACCCCAAGGGCAAGACCGTTGACGTGCCCGCAGGCATCCTCAAGGTCGGCCGCGCCGAGGACAGCGACCTTATCATCGCTTCCACACGCGTCTCGCGCCATCACTGCGAAATCGCTAACGACCAAGACCGACTCGTCATCCGCGACAACGGCAGCGCCAACGGCACCTTCGTCAACCGCCAGAAGATCCAGGAGCAAGCCCTTCAGCCCGGCGACCAGGTCCAGGTCGGACCCCTCACGTTCATCGTCGAGATCAACGGCGTCCGCAAACGACCGTCCTCGCCGCCCGCCCAACAGCCCGCCAAGAGCAGCGCTAAGCCTGTAGCACCCGCGGCTCGACCTTCCAAGCCTGCCGCACCCAAGCTGCCGCCCGTGCAGCGCCGACGGGGCCCTGAAGACATCGCCTCCACCCTCGAACGCTTGGCCGGCGGAAAGCAACCAGGTCCCTCGAAACCCAAAAATACGAAAAAGGACGCCGACGTCCTCCAGATCTCCGACGACGACCTCCTGAAAACCGAAGAGTGACGATTGTCTGGCCTCTCTGCGCCCGTCACGCGCCTCCACAGAAGCCAGTTTTTCACGGTTCACCCGCCAACCGGTTCGCCGCGCAAACCAACCATTGCACGCCGAGTCCGCAACAACATCTCGGCCCGCACATGCTCCTCGTTCTGCACAACGCCGCGTACAGACTGAATCCCAACCCGAGGGCGGACGGCCCCAGCCCAAGCCACCACGAGTGGAACGGCACCCAGCGCAACATAACATATATTATCGGACCTTCCCCGCATTCCGTCGTCTGGGCCGGTTTCCAAGCAGTTTTCGCGGACGGTTCACAGGGGCCTTGCCCGCACGAGGCTTCTCACAGGCGTCCCCGCACAAGGTTTGCGTCCAGGCGAACCGGCGTTGCGAAATCACGGAGGCGGCTTGCTGTTGCGTGGCCCTGTTGCGGCCGCCCCATTTTGTGCGGTCGCCTCGCGATTCGCTTCTTGCGTTGCGGATCCTTCGCCTCCGGCCCTGCCGACCGAAAGGCTCGGACGAAAAGGTTCTTGCCAACGGCGCGCGTCCTGGGTATCATGCCGCTGTCAATCTTGATATCCGCGGAGAGGAGGTGTAAAAAACCCTATGCTGAGAATTCGTGCGAGAGGCAACGAAAGCGTCGAGCAGATGCTCAAACGCTTCAAAAAGTTGTGCGAAAAAGAGGGTCTCACCAAAGAGATCAAGCGCAACAGTTACTACGAGAAGCCGAGCGAGCGCCGGCGGCGCCAGATGCGCAAGGCCGTTCGGCAAGCCCTGCGCAAAGATATCGAGCCTCGCTAACCCCCCTCCCCTGTGGCCTGCAAAGCCGAGCAGGGGGGGCTGGGCGTGCGAGTCTGAGAGGCAGCATGGTGAAGCCCCAGCCTGTGGTTACCGAAGGCCTCACCAAGGTCTACAAGGACTTCTGGGGACGCCAAAAGGTTCATGCCCTCGTCGGGCTCGATCTTGCCCTTGAGCCGGGCGAGGTCTTCGGCCTGCTGGGGCCCAACGGCTCCGGCAAGAGCACCACCATCAAACTGCTTTTGGGGCTGATTTTCCCTACCGCCGGCAGGGCCAGGGTCCTCGGCCACACGCCCGGAACCCCTGCCGTCAACCAGCGGATCGGCTACCTGCCCGAAGAGTCCTACCTCCACCGGTTTCTCACCGGCGAGGAGACGGTGGACTTCTACGGGCGCCTGTTCGGCCTCGGTCGGCGCCAGCGCCGCCGACGCACCGCCGAACTCCTCGACCTGGTCGGGCTGGATCACCGCGCGAGCCTCCGCCAACTCAAAGAGTATTCCAAGGGCATGAGCCGGCGCATCGGCCTCGCCCAGGCGCTCGTCAACGATCCGGAACTCTTGCTCCTCGACGAACCGACGACGGGTCTCGACCCCATGGGCACCCGCGAGATGAAGGACCTCATCGTGCGCCTCAAGGAGCAAGGCCGGACGATTCTTCTGTCCTCCCACCTTCTGGCCGACGTCCAGGACGTGTGCGATCGCATCGGCATCCTCGCGCGCGGCGAACTCAGAAAAATCGGGCGCGTCCGCGACCTTCTCCTCATCAAGGACGTCTTCCAACTCCGCGCCAAGGGCGTTTCCCCCCAGGCGGCCGAGGCCATCGTCGCCGCGGCCCGATCCGCGGGCGCCGAAGTCCTCGCCGCCGAGCACCCGACCGCCACCCTCGAAGATCTGTTCCTGCGCGTCGTCCGCGCCGAGGCCGAGAGCCGCACCGCACCCCATTCGCCGGGCGGGCGCCAGGCGGACCGTCCGCCCCACGGGGCCGGCGAGAATGAATAGCCACACGACCACACCTCCCGATTCGTGCCGGCCCGGGTCGTCGCGCTCCCCCTGGCCGTTCCGGCGAACCTGGGCCATCGCCCTCCTCACTTTCCGCCAAGGGTTGCGGATGCACCTCTGGATCATGGCCCCCCTGGCCATCCTCGTCTTCATCGCCGTGGACTGGTACTCGCCGCGTTTCGACCCCGTCTTTGAGACCATCCCCGCGGCGGTCGGCACGGCCTTGTTCATCATGACCGCCTTGGCGGTCGTCGTCGGGGTTTTCTTTGCCACCTATTCCATTCCCGCCGAGGTCGAAACGCGCGTCGCCTACACCCTTATCACCAAGCCCGTAGGCCGCCTCGAACTGGTCGCCGGTAAGACGTTGGGCATGTCCCTTCTGTTGCTGGCGATGCTCGGCATCGTTTGGGGGGGGGCCTACGCCTACTTCGTTGCTCGCGGCTCGGACGTCCAGGCCCTCGCGGAACAGCGGCGCAAAGAAGTCCTCCCTCGCGCCCGTTACGAAGCCGACCTCAACGCCCTTGAGGCCGTGGTTCGGCGCGGTCCGCTTCTGACCTACCGCTACCGCCGGCCCGACAGCGGGCCCGACATTGAGATTCAGCATCCGGCTGGTACGGCGCCCGACAGCAACGTCCGGTGGATTCTGGGCGACAGCGGCACCCGCCTGCGATGGAACCTCGCCGCAACACCGCTGCGCTCGTGGATCGTCTTGTACGGCGCCTTCCAGGTCGCCGCCCAGACCGCCGAGGCCGCGCGCGGCGCCTTTCGCCTCAACCTTCAGGCACGGGAGACCGGCGACGAGGTAACCGCCCGCGAGGCGTTCGGCGTCGGCATGCAGAAACTGCGCGACGCAGCCGACGCCTGGGACCGCGCGGCACGTTTCTGGGAGAATTACTCCAGGCAACTCGCCCAGGGCACCCCCCCTGCCCCGGCTGAAGAGTTCTATCGCCGCCTCGCCGCTTCCATGGGAACCGCCGCCGAGACTTTCGCCCGGCTCCCCGCAGATCTGACGGAGGAGAACCTGCGCGAATCGATCGCTCGCATCCCCGACTTTCGCCTTCCCCCGTGGCAGGCCCAACTTGTTCTGGACCTCGAGGTCCGCGCGCCCCCGGAAGCGCCCGACCGGCCGACGCCCATCACCCTCCAGGTCGTTCCCCTGACGCTCGGCGGCGGCCAGGGGGCCGAAGCCGTACCCGATACCGAGGCGGCTCGATACACCCTGGATCTCGAAATCGCGGGCTCCAGGACTCTAACGCTTCCCCTCGTTTTCTCCGAATCGGAAACAGCGGGGGACGTCCTTCGGCTCCCGGCCCGGGGCGACCTTCGGCTCGAACTGCGCTGCCGCGGCCCCGGCCATCTCGTCGGCGTCAGGCCTGCCGCCGTTCGCCTGGTCGGTCCCGCCGGCGAAACGGTCCCCGGACCGGACGAGTCGGAACTCGTCTCCGAATCCTTCCAACGCAGACAATGGATCGGCGGCCGAGCCGCGGAACCCCGCCAGATGGCTGTCTTCCGCTTCAAGGATGTCCCCCGCGAGATTTTAGGCATCGGCGACACCCCTGTGGAGGTGGACTTCACCCTGACCGCCTGGAGTCCAACCACCCTGGAAACCACGGCCCGAATCACCTTCCTGAAGCCCGGGGCGGATGAATCCGTTACCATCTCTTTCACCCCTGAAATGCACCATTCGTCGCTTCTGTACCTCGACCGAGACTTCTGGAACGGCGGACCGCTGGAAGCCCGCCTCGAATGCCTGACCAACGAGGACTCGCTCGGTCTTTTGCCCGAGAGCGTGCGTCTGCGGCTCGACGGGGGCCCCTTCGCCCTGAACTTCGCGAAGGCCACGCTCGAGGTCTGGTTCTTCGGCACCGTCCTCGCCGCCGCGGGCGTCTTCTTAAGCACCCGCTTCTCCTGGTTCGTCAGCATCTTCGCCGCCATCACCCTCTTCATCGTCTGCATGTCGCGCCAGTTCATTCTCGGCGCCACTCCGATCGGCGAGGCGGCACGCGAACTGGAGTCCCGCGCCTCCGCAGGATGCTGCGCAGGCGAATCCTCCCTCTGGACCTGGCTCACGGGCTTCTTCGTCCCCCCCATCCCGAACTTGCGGTCCCTGCTCCCCGATGAGAGCGTCAACCTTGGAGAAGTGCTGCCCCTGGCATCCCTGGCGACGACCCTCGGATGGGCCGCCCTGTTCGTCCTCGTCACGGTCCTTCTCGGCGCCTATCTGTTCAGAACGCGGGAGGTGGCTGGATGAGCGATCCGCGGCCGGTTCAAATGCACCATGCCCCCGGCGCATCCTCGCCGCCCCCGCCAGCCCGCCGACCACGCGACCTCGGCATCACTGTCCTCTATGCCCTCGTGCTCTTTGGGATCCTCGCCGGGCTCGTGCATCCCCTCCGCCGCCACGTGGAGAGCAAACGCCAGGATCTTCTCGGCCGCCACGAATCGGCCGGCTGGCGCCTGGCACAGGCCGCCCAGTTCGGCATGGCTACCGCCTCGGGAACCTCCGTGCGCATCGTCCCCGGCGCCCCCCCCTTGGAACTGGCCGACCTCCCCGCCCAGGCCGTCACGCTCATCCTCGGCGGGTTCCGCGGGCCCTACGTTGTCTGGCTCTGGGTCCAGGCCGAGCAGGAGAAGCAAGCCAACCTCCATTTCGACCTCATTGACCGTTACACCAAGATCGCCGCCCTTCAGAGCGAGTACGCCGAAGTGTGGTCCGATCTCGGATGGAACCTCGCTTGGAACCTCAGCGCCCAGTGGCACTCGCTCGACCGCAAATACCAGTGGATTCGCCGCGCCGTCGAGTTCCTTCAGGAAGGCAACCGGAAGAACCCCCGCAACGCCGAAATTATGGCCGCTCTCGGCCGCGTCTATTCCGAAAAACTCGGCCGTTCCGAGGAAGCCCCCTACTACCGACCGCGCGTCAGGCAGGATGACGGCCGCAGCACCTTCCTCATCGCCTACGAGTGGTACGACCGCGCTCGCAAAGCCAACGACCGCTACGGCACCTTGCGCGGGGCCCTCTCCACAGCCGTGATCTACAGCCAGGCGTGCCACAACGTTTCCTACTACGCCACGGAACTCACGCAGGACGCTCACGACGCGCTCCGCCAATCCCTCGACGCGCGCCGGGCCGGCGATGATGACGCCGCCCGCGCAAAGTTTCTCGACGGCCTCAGAAAACTCGACGAGGCCGTCGCCGCCTGGACCTGGGCGTGCCGCGAATGGCAGGACCACGCCGTCCGCTTCGAACGGGAGGGCATCCCAAGCATGCTCAGCGCCGTCTATCAAAGGTTTTACGCGGAGGCCGATGCCAACGCCCGCCAACTCCGCGAATTCCGCGCCCAATTGACCTACGAGAACCTGCCGGAACTGTTCCCCCGCTTTCAGCGCCCCGACCTGAACGTCTGAGCCCCCTTAGTACTACTACGATGTGTTCTTCAACGCAGAGAGCGCCGAGAACGCAGAGAACGGCAAAGATAGGGGAACGGCAAACAACATGCTTTGTGAACCGCTGGCGAAAATTGCCTTGCCGTTGTTGCTCAATCCTCCCTCTGCGGCCTCTGCGATCTCTGCGTTGAGATAGCGTTGTAGAATTACGCCGCCCCCAGGCAGAGCGCCAGCGATTGCCCGCCGAATCCGCTGGATATCTTAATCGCATGCACAATCGACCGCCGTCTCGGCTGAAGCGCTGTGCAATCCAGCCCGATGGCCGGATCCGGATCCGTCAGGTTCGCCGTCGCAGGCACCTCGCCGCGCCGAATCGCCAGCGCCGTCACGGCCACCTCCACCGCCGTCGCCGCGCCCAACAGATGCCCGTGAGACCCTTTCGTCGAGGACACGCTCACTCGGCCGCTCGCCTTGCCCAGGGCGCACCGAATCGCCCGCGCTTCCGCCAGGTCGTTGGTCGCCGTCGCCGTCCCATGCGCGTGGACATAGTCGACTTCGCCCGGGCGGATGCCGGCCCGTCTCATCGCCTCACGCATCAGAGCGGCGAGGGTCTCGCCGCTCGCCTCCACTGCGGTCAGGCTCGCAGCATGCGCGCCGGCCGCCCATCCCGTCACCCGCGCCACGACGTCCGCACCCCGCCGCGCCGCCAACGCCTCCGACTCCAGGATGAGCACCCCCGCGCCCTCGCCGATGGCAAATCCCCGCCGCGTCAGCGAAAACGGCCGTACCGAGGATGCCGGATCCCCGCGCGCGTCCGCCAGAACGCCCATCCGCATATAAGATCCGATGACGAGCGGATGAATCGACGCCTCCGCCGCTCCCACAATCACCGCATCCACCACTCCCCGCCCAATCAGCCGCATGCCCCACACAATCGCATGCCCGCCCGACGCGCACGCCGTCACGGGCGCCGCCATTCCACCCGTCAGGCCGAACCGGGCTGCCACGGCTCGGGCCGCCGCGTCCGGCGCGCCCCGTGCCCACGCGTCTCGGCCGTCCGGGCAAGCGGCGGCCTCGCTGAGCGCGAACACCCCTCCCTTGCTGAGGGCGACGAGCACCGCCACACGCCGCGGATCGACGCCGCTCGCCCCGAGACCCGAATGCGCCCACGCCTCGTCCGCCGCTCGGACCGCAAACTGGACGGCCCGGTCGGCGTCTTCCGTCCCGCGCGGCGGGACGAAATCCGCAAGGGCGGCGGCAGTGGCTCCCTCCAGACCGGGAAAACCGGAAAGGTACGCGATGGCGCTTTCGCCTCGAAAAACGGGTTCCACCGCTTCAAGACCTGCGCCCTGCGGCAAAACGAGGCCAACCCCGGTGATGGCTGCTGGCGGCATGTCACGCATTGGGAGAGGCGCCGGCGGCTCCGTCCCCTGCCCCCGCCGGCTCGAGCCCCAGGTCCCGGATCATCTCCAGGTCTTCTTCGGCCGGCCGGCCCGCGGTGGTCAGGTAGTTGCCGATCAAGCACGCATCCGCGCCGGCCTGAAACATCAGGCTCTGCAGACCCCTCAGGTTTTTCTCCCGGCCGCCCGCCAGTTTGATCGTCCGATCCGGCAGGACAAGCCGGAACATCGCCACAATCGAAAGGATCTTCAGCGGCGCCAGCGGCGCCGCGTCCTGGAGCGGCGTGCCCGGGATCGGGTGCAGAAAGTTCAGCGGCACCACGCGGGCGCCGAGGTCGCGAATCGCCAGGGCCAGGTCCACCCGGTCCTCGTCCGATTCCCCGACCCCGAAGATGCCGCCCGAGCACAACTCGAGGCCCGCCTCCAGCGCCGCCCGCGCCGACTCCACCCGCGACCCGTACGTGTGTGTCGAGCAGACGCGCGGAAAGTGCCGCGCCGACGTCTCCAGATTATGGTTGTATCGCCGGAAGCCCGCGGCCAGCAGCCGATCCGCCTGTTCGCGGCTCAGCGATCCGAAACTCCCGCAGACCTCCAGCCGCGACTCCGCGCGAATGGCCCGCGCCGCTTTCTCGACCTGCGACAGTTCCTTCTCCGAAAGGCGGGCGCCGCTCGTTACGAGGCCGAAACTCGTCGCGCCCCACGCCGCCGCCGCCTGCGCCATCCGCACGAGGTCTTCGACGGCCAGCAGACCGCGCGGCTCCACAGGGGTTTTCCAGTGCCCGCTCTGCGAGCACCAGTGGCAATCCTCGCTGCATCGCCCGATTTTCACCGGCGCTATGCTGCACAGATGGACGCGCCGCCCACGGAAATGCTCGCGGACGTGACCGGCGGCGAAGAGCAACGGCCACGGATTGCGCTCGGCTTCCCGAAGCAGCGCCAGCGCGTCCGCCCGCCCGATCGCCTCGCCCCGTAGGACGCGGCGCGCGCAGGGCTCCGCGACCGGCGTCGCCATGATGTCCGTCGGAGGTGCCATGCGGCCGCTCACCCGCCTGCGGCAAAGTCCGCCGCCAGGTTCCGCGTATCCAACAGTTCCCAGCCGGGCCCCGCCGCCGTCGTCCCTACCTTGGGGGCATACAGGTTGGCCCGCTTGGCAACCGTGTCAACAATGAGAATGGCCTCGCGGCTCGAGGAAATGGCACCACTGGCCATCGTGTAGTCGCCCGCGTGCGACGCTGTCGACGCAAGGGCCGACGGTTCCGCCCTTCCCAGGTACAGCCCAAGGGCCAGGGCGGCCAGCGTCGCGTTCACACACACCAAGGCTACCAGAATCAGGTCTTTTGTTTTCATGTCGCACCTCATCTGTTGCGAAAGGCCGGAGGCCTTCAGGGTCCCCTGTGCTGGAAATCGCGGGCCAGATCCGCCCCGCCGTCGATCTTCAGTTTCTTGTCCGCCTGGCCGTACGCGTAGAAAATCAGGCGGCGCGTGGCCGTGTCCAGTATGGCGAAGTCCACGTTATCGTCGCGGACCTCCGCCGTCACCACCAGGTATGCCGAATACACCCCGCCCTGGCCGTACGCCATCCGCTCCTGCCGCAAGCCGCTCGACACGATGCCGCCCAACACGAGCGCCACCACGACGAGCCCCGCAATTGCCCACGTCTTCCCGTCCATGTTCTCTCTCCTTTCTTGTTGGCCACCGGGCTACAGCCAAAACGCAGCACTAAGTTCGTTTGAAACGTTTGCACGGAATCGCCAGCACGCTCAGACACATCACGACCGCCACGATGTTCGGAATCGCGTAGGAGGGTTGCGGCAGGGTCTCCTCAGGCACTTTCCAGGCGCCGAGCGCCAAGGCCAAGCCCGCGGCCAGGAACACCGCCGCCGCAAACGCGCCCGCCCGCACCGTCCAGCGCCATCCCTTTGGCGGGTCCTTCATGGCCGCCCTCCTCTCAAAAGAACGCTCGGATCGGACGCACCAATTCCCGGAATGTCCGCGTCGGAACAGAAACCGTGTCCCACGCGCGGCTCCGCGGCCGTGCCGCATCCGCGTACGCGCCCCGATAGACGCCCATCAAGGCGTAGTATTCGCCCCGAAACAGGTGCACCACTTCAAACGCCTCCGCCGCTTCCGGCCGCATCAGATGATAACAGAACGCCAGCAAACCTGCAAACCCCGACCCGAAAACTTCTTCCCACTGGGCCAGGCTCTCGAGGTCCTCCCGCGTCGTCCAGTTTTCCAACCGGCGGCGGCCCCTCGGCCCTGCTCGGGACCGCCCTGAGTCTGTCGAAGGGCGGCTGCCGGCACGCTCGTACGGAAATCGCCGGCCCTTCACGTCCACCAGGAGGTTCGCCCCGTTCGCGCTGTACACCACAAAGTCGAAACTCTTCAGCCGAACCCCCGCGAACAGCGCCTTCTTCGCCTCGTCCACCGCCACGTAAGGAACGCCGGCCGTCCGAAGGTAATCCTCGAAGCAGGCCTCGTAAATGACCTTCCGGTTGGCCATGGGCCGGCCTATTGGGGCTCGCCGCCAAGAGCGTGATAGTCTTTCGCCACGCTCGTGGGCCCGCCGCCATCCGCTGGGCGCAGGTCTCTCACTCGAACCAAGGGCCAGTCAAGGTCCTTGTCGTCAACGGTCACGATGAACCGCGCGCCGGACTCTATCGCCCTTTTCTCCTGCCGGAGAATGGTGCCCCCCAGGCAATCCGGCAGGACAGCCCTGCCCTTCTGGCGAAGGTGGCTCACGACGGTAAACACTCTTTCCCAGTTTCGGTTCCACGTCGCGATATAGTACTGCGCCTCATTCCCCAACTCGGGTCCCAGTCCGCGATCGTGTAGCAGGAGTCCGAGGATCACGTCCCCACACCCGAACCCGCACGCCGGCATCGTCTTCGCGCCCACATCGGCCAGGAGCCGGTCGTATCGGCCCCCGCCGAAGATCGCCCGCAGTTCGCCCTTGCGGTCGTGGACCTCCCACACCGGCCCGGTGTAATAAGCCAGGCCGCGCACGGTCCCGATGTCGAACCGGCACCAGTCGCGGATGCCGTAGGCGGCAAGCAGCGCAAAAAGGCGCTCGAGCGACTCCAGGGCCTGACCCACTTCGGGCGTCGCGCGCTCCCGCGCGTTGATGTCCTCCAGACTCCGCCACCCCAGGACGCGCTCCAGCGCCTCTCGCTGGCGCGACTCCAGGCCCGCCTCCTCCAGCATCCCCTGGATCGCCGCCGCCGGCACCTTGTCGCGCTTGTCGAGGATCTGGAAGACCTGAGGCACCTTCGCCTCGGCGATCCCCAGATGCTGCACCAGCGCCGCGAGGAGCCGCCGGTCGCTTATCCGGAACTCCACGTCCTGGGGCCCGAGGCCCATCTCCCGCAGCGCGTCGGCGGCCACGGCAATGCACTCGGCGTCCGCAACCTCCCCCTCGACGCCCACCAGGTCCACGTTCCACTGGAAGAACTCGCGCAGGCGGCCCTTCTGAGCCCGCTCGTAGCGGAAGCACCGCGAAATGTTGAACCAGCGGATGGGGATCCGCAGCGACGCCTGCCGCGCCGCAATCATCCGCGCCAGCGTCGGCGTAAACTCCGGCCTGAGCGCCAGCCGACGCCCGCCCTTGTCCTCCAGACAGTACAACTGCTCCGCAATCTCCGGACCGCTCTTCTCCGTGTACAGGTCCAGCGGTTCCAGGACCGGGCCGTCCACCTCGACGAACCCCGCCCGCCGGCTCGCTGCTCGCCACCGCGCGAACAGCCACTCCCGGAGCGCCATCTCCTCCGGGTAGAAATCCCGAGTTCCCCTGACCGCCTGGATCTTCACGCCTTGCCCCTGTCTTTCGCGCCACCCGCGCTACGGGGTGTCGATCTTCTCAACCATCCGCTCCAGCGACCCGTCCCCATGCTCGACGACGACTTCCACCTGGGTCGTCCCGGCCCGGCTCACTTCATTGTAGAGCGGCGAATAACTCACGCCGCACTCGCCCTTCTCGTTCGGACCCAGCAGCAGGAACCCGCGCCCCTCTGGCGACGCGCCCGGCCGCTGCTCCGCAATCGCCACACGCTCCCCCACGCCTTTGACGAGCGTCATCGTCACTCGACGCGGACGACCGCCACGGGCCTTGAACGTCGTCGAAATCGCCCGCCGGTAGCACGTGATCCGCATCACCTGTTCCGGCGCCGTCTGCACGTCGCTCCGATCACCCCTCGGCGGATAGAAATACCACTTCTTCTCGGTCCGGTCGTAAACCCAGTCCCTCTCGTCACGGATCAGAAACGGGACGGCATAGATTTCGTAGCCCTGCGGCTCGTGCCCCGCCTGAAAAACCAGCGTCCAGCGGTATTGCCCCCTCCCCTCCTCCATGTCCACGACCGAGGCCTCGTCGCCCTTGCCGAACACGATATAGTTCGCCCCTCCGGGCGTCACCTGGAGTTCAAACTGGACCGGCTCGCCGTCGTAGGCCCATTGGTGACGTGCGGCCGAGAACCGCTCGTTCGCCAGGGCCGTGTCCGCCCACAGCACCGCGTGCGCCGGAGCACATCCCGACGTGAAGACGCCCGCGGCCGGCAGGCCGACCGCGAGCCAGCAGATAGCCGCATGCGCCGTTCGGTGAGACAACCGCGGACTCCCGTTTCTGTCGCGCAAAGCCGCTCCACGCTCCGACCTGCACTTGGGCGGATGGTAGACCTGCCCCGCAACCCTGTCAAGGTTCTTGGACCATCCGGACCGACCGCGGACCCCGGGCCATTGCACTCAGGCGTTCGTCACCGCTCTCAGGGGCACCCGACGCCTTTCACTCTTCCTCGGAGGAAAACTCGTCCTCCGACATCTCCGCCTCGGGCGGCAGCGCCTGGCCGCGATACTTCCAGCGACGGTACAGGCCCCCGAGCGGACCGCTCAGCGCGTACCCCCCGAACCCCACCAGCAAGACCACGTGCCACAGAAGCGCCGCCAGCGCCAGACCGAGAATCACCGCCCCCGCCAGACCGAGAACCGCCAACACCAGATGGCTGATCGGCCGTCGCCTTCGGATCAGGTGGTTCAGCGCGTGCTCGTACCGGACGTTTGACACCATCAGAACGGCCAGGGCGACCGCGAGGACCGGAAGGAACCACAAGAGCACCACCGTCACCTGGGGATACGTGCCATGCTGCCAGCACGTGGCCAGAAAGATCACCACCGAGACAATCGCACCCGCCGCCGCCGGCGACGGAAGACCCTTGAAACTCATGTGCGCCTCTTCGTCGTGCACGTTCTCCACGTTGAACCGTGCCAGCCGGATCAGCGTACACCCCAGGTACACCGCCGCGCACACCCACATCACCCACAGCCACCCGGCGTAACTTTCCGGGACCGTGCCCTTGAGCGTCTCGACGACCACCCGGCTCATCAGGAACGCCGGGGCGACGCCGAAACTGACCGCGTCGGCCACACTGTCCAACTGGCCGCCGAACTCGCTCGTCGCACGGGCAATTCGGGCCAGGCGACCGTCCAGCGCGTCCAGCACCATCGCCAGCAGGATGAACGCCCCGGCCAGCCGGACGTTCGCCGGTCCCATCGCGTGTTCTGCATCCGCGCTGCCCAGCGCCTTCATCGTCAGCGTGATCGCCGCAAACCCGCACAGCGCGTTCCCCAGCGTGCAGAGCGACGGCAAAATGGCGATCGGTCGCGCTTTCATCGAAACACCCCGAGAACGGTTTCCCCGCCTCGCACCCGCTGGCCCACCCGGACCGACCACTCCAATCCGCTGTCCGCCGGCACATACACCTCCGCCCGCGAACCGAACTTCACCATCCCGAACCGCTGGCCACGCTCCACGCGGTCGCCGACGGCCACGTCGCACACGATCCGCCGCGCAAGCACCCCCGCAATCTGCCGGACCAGAACCCGCGTCCGCCCCCCGGCTGCGTTGCGAAGCACGAGGCTCGTCCGCTCGTTCTCGCTCGACGCCGATTCCTTATACGCGCCTAGGAACCGCCCCGGACGGTGCGCCACCGCCTCCACTTCCCCGTCGCACGGCGCCCGGTTCACGTGAACGTTCAGCGGCGACATGAAAATGCCGATCCGCCAGGCACGCTGCCCCAGAAACTCCGGTTCATCCACCTCTCCGATCTCCACCACCTTCCCGTCCGCCGGCGCGAGAAGAACGCCCGGCGTCGAGGGCACTCGCCGCTCGGGATCGCGGAAGAAAAAGAGCACAAACCCCAACCCAACCGCAAACGCCGGGGTCAGATACCACAAGTAAATCGCCGACAGCACCACCCCCGCCGCCGCCAGCCCGCCAAAGAGCACCATCTCGCGAATGCCGTACCGCGCCAGGGGTATCCGCATCGGCGCCTTCTCGCCCCCCCCCTCGAACCAGTAACCGCACGGGACCCGCGCGAGGACCAGGTCCAGCGAGTCGATCGGGAAGTCCCGGCACGTGCGCGTCCGCTTCTCATAGTGCGTGCACCGCTCCAGCGTCTTCTCGGGGTCCAGGAACGGGCAATAAAACGTCAGGTCGCAGCACGCGCCGCATGACCGGCACTCCCCCCGCCGCGCCTCACGCACCCGCTTCACGTACCCCGGCCTGAGCCGGCTCAGAACCTGACGCCGCCCCTGCCCCGCCAGGCGGGAAAACCACCGCCCCAGCCGTTTCCACGCCCCGGCGGGCTGCTCGGCAAATCGCCGGTTGGCTGGCGCAATCGCCTCCGTGTTGTCCGTCCGATCCGTCATCGTTCCAATCCGGTCGTCCCATCCGCGGCGTCCGCCGCGCAGGCCGACCGGACGTCTCACTCCAGGTTCGCGTGGCGAGAATCCAGGTCCTGCGGCCGCTTCCCCAGACGCCGACCGATTTCCGCGCTGACGGCATCGAGCAGCACCAGCAGCGCCTGCTCAAACAGCGATCCCGCGTACTGCGACGATTGGTCGCTCCACCGGTCCGACCGCTTCGACGGCGCCGGAATCACGATCGTCTCGTCCGCCAGTTGGGCCATCGGCGAATCCGCTATCGCCGTGATGGCGAACACCCGCGCCCCCGCATCCTGGGCGACCCGCGACACCAGCACCGTCACGTGCGTCTCGCCGCTCGCCGAGCACGCCAGCAGAAGATCCCCCCGCCGGATGCCCGGCGTCGTCGTTTCGCCGACCGCGTAAGTCACCAGGCCCAGGTGCATCAGACGCATCGCAAATGCCCGGGCCATCAGGCCCGACCGCCCGCCCCCCGCCACGTAAATCCGGTCGGCCTTTAACACTTCCTCCGCCAACCGTTCCAGACCCTCCACAGGGACCTGGCCGAGCATTCGGCTCATTTCGCCGAGAATCTGCGTGATGGAGTTCCGTATCGGCATCGCGGTTTCCGCTTCAAAGATCGCGGGCCAGTATACCGCTCTCGCTGCTCAAAAGGAAGCCCTTGCCGGCCGGCGGCTTGGGCGGCTTGATCCCGGCCCCAACCCCAACGGGGCAGGCGGGGCAGGCGCGCCGGGACTGAAGGGCGGTTTGGAGGAATTGGACGAGTTCTTCTTCAGGCGAGCCACCTGGGCCGACAGTTCCTCGGGCCCGGGCCGTCGGTTGGGCGACCCGTTGCTCCAACTCGGCGATGCGCGCCTGCTGCCTCGGCCTGCTGCCGGATGACTTGCCCAGGGTCCGGTTCCATAGTCGAACTCGCGGAAGCGTGCGGGTGGCTTTGGAATACTTACCCGTCCGCGAGGGCGGCCGTGGCCGACCCGTCGGACTGTCGGCAGGCACACGTCCACCTTTCTTTTCTGGGTTTTTTCCTTGCTATTGTGCGGGGGGGGCGTATATATTACCGATCAGGCTCATCGTGAGCCTGGCCGGCCACAAGGCCGTGAACGGTTACCAGAAGGAGGGCAGGCGATCATGCAACACCATTCAAAGACAACTCGGCGTTCGTTCCTCAAGGGACTCGGGGCGGCCGGCGTCGGCGCCATGGCGCTGCCGACCATCCTGCCGTCGGGCGCGCTGGGGGCCGGGGCGCCCAGCAGAAAACTGAACATCGCGATGCTGGCCTGCGGCGGCCGGAGCGGGCAGATCCTGCCCTCGTTCATCAACGAGAACATCGTGGCGGTCTGCGATGTCGACGCCCGGCAGATCGATCGGATAAAAAAGATGGCCACCGAGAGGCACGGCGAGGCCGGCGCGGCGATGGCCAAGGCCAAGGTCTACGAGGATTACCGCAAACTCCTGGAGACCGAGAAGTCGGTGGAGGCGGTGGTGATTGCGGTGGGCCAACGCTGGCACGTGCCGATGAGCAAGGCGGCGATGCTGGCGGGCAAACACGTGTTCTGCGAGAAGCCGATGGCCCACAGCGTGGCCGAGACCCGCGAGATCCGCGAACTGGGCCGGCAGACCAAACTGATGACGCTGCTGGGGACACAGGGCGGCTCGAGCGACACCTTCCGCCGCAGCATGGAAGTCATGCAGGCGGGCCTCCTTGGCCAGATCCGCGAGGTGCATTGCTGGATTACCCGCAGTTTTCCGCCCAGCGCGCCGATCGATACCAACGCCGACCCGATTCCCGAAGGCCTCAACTGGGACTTCTGGTGCGGACCCTCGGCGCTCCTGCCGTTCAAGAAGTACTACCTGGGCGGGTGCCTGGCGTGGGGCCGGTGGTTGGAGTTCGCCGACGGTCACCTGGGCGACATGGGCGCGCACGGGCTGAACCTGCCGTACCTGGCGTTGAAACTGGGGGCGGCCCAGAAGGCCTCGGTCGAGATTCCCACCGGCGAACCGCTCAAGGACAGTTACCCGTCGGCCACGACGTTCCGCTGGGACTTTGCCGCACGCGAGAAGATGGATGCCGTCAGCGTCTACTGGCACGACGGCCCTCAAGGCGGCCCGCCCGAGGAACTGTCGAAGGAGTTGCTGGCCACCTACAAGAAGGTGCCGGGCAACGGCTGCCTGTTCGCCGGCGAGAAGGGCCTGCTCCTGTCCAGCGCGTGGGGCGAAGGCGGCGTCATGAAACTCAAGGGAGAGGAAAAGTGCCGCGGCGTTAACGATCACGAGGCCGCCAAGCCCGTCCCCGTCACCCTGCCGCGCACCAGGGGCCACATGCAGGAATGGCTGGACGCCTGCAAGGGCGGCCCGCCGACGTTCCAGCCGTTCGCGGTGGCCGCGTGCGTGGCCGAGATCGCGATGGTCGGCATGGTGGCCCTCCGCGTGGGTAAGCCCATCGAATGGGACAGCGTCGCCCTGAAGGCCAAGGGCCTGCCCGAGGCCGACCGGTTCATCAACCTCCCGCAGCGGAAGAAGTGGCTGTAAGCGCGTCCGGAAGACCGACGGCCGTGCGCGGGCAGGCGTTATTAGCCCCCGCCGTGAGGGGGACGAAGTTGCCATCGCTGCTCGATGACCCAGACAGGCCGTGGAAAAAGGGCGCCTTCACGCAGGTGATTCACGGGCAAAAGGGCGGCCGGGCAACCAGGATCAGCAGCAAGAGCGCGATGGGCCGAAGTGCCCGGAACGAGCGGTATCGCTACACCGAATGGAATGAAGGCAGGGACGGCGTGGAATTGTATGATCACCAGGCCGACCCGCACGAGTGGCACAACCTGGCCGACGATCCCAAATCCGCCGGCGTCCTCGAGGAAATGAAAGCCTTGTTGCCCGGCGGCTGGCAGTCCGCCCGCCCCAAGTAGCAACCCGTGCCGGGCCGGCGCGGCGGCTAATGTGGGGCCACGGAGATAACGTGCAGGACGCTTGTGCGGGGACCGTATGGCACGGAAATCGCCGGATCAGGACACCCGGCCATCGTCTGTTCATCGTTGAGTTTCCAGTTTGAGTGCAGCGTTACTGTTTGGGAACCACAAGATCGTAAAGGTTATCTTTACGGTTTCACCCGCTCCAGCACCAGCACCCAATCCTGAGGCGAAGGAACGTTCTTCTTAAAATCAACGGGGTCCGCCGGCGTGTCGCCCGCTTTCACCCGGGCTTTGATTGTGCCCTGATCGAATTTCCGGCCTGTCGCCGGATCAAAGTAGTAGACGTGCCAATCGACGTCAGGCTCAAGATTCTTGACCGTCGGGCCGGTCCAGTTGTACACGTTGCGTCGCGGCAGGTAGATGAAGCGCACTTCGCCCGGTATGCCGGCGGCAAAACAGCCCGCTTCCACCCACTCCGGGTGCGGCTCGAATTTCCACCAGGGATACTGTTCGAGCAACTTCTTGCCCAGCCCGAGTTGCGCGGAGCCGGGAAAGTTCATGCCTTCTTTCCAGGTCGTGAAGTCGTAAACCCTCGCGATGCCCGGATCGCCTTCGACGCTGGCGTGCCAGACGCCCGCCGCACCATAGGTAAGACCCGCCGAACCGCTGAGCATGGTCCCCCAGAACACGTAACGCTGAACGTCCTGGAATGCCGTCTGCATGTGGCCTTCGTAGCAGTACTCGCCGATCATGGCGGGCATGACCGGTTCGCGGGCGTAGGCGGCCTGGAGTTTCGGTATCGCGCCGCGCGCCGCGTCCCAATCGCCGTGCCCCGTCTGGAGCATGTCGAAATCGATGACCGTTTCGTCGGTCACGGACAGCCGGCCCGAATGGAACGGATGGACCGTCGCCGGATGGCAATAGGGGTCGATTTTCTGAACGTACCGTGCCACCTCGGTCCACTGCGGCCCGCCCGATTCGCCGCCAATGATCCATACCGTCGGATAGGCGCCATAATGCGCGATCAGATTCCGCCAATGCCGCTTGATGCCGTCCACGCCTGCCATTCTCATGCCGTCACAGTCGCCTCGCCCCCATCCACCGACGATTGCCGGGACGATCCCGGCATCGACCAGATGTTTGATACGACGGTCCGCGTAATCGAAGTACTTGGGATTAACAACGCTGAAATCCCTGGTCTCGTACGGCTTTCCGCCTTCGTTCTCCCATCGTGGCTCAAACATGCCTTCATCGGGATACGGCCCGCAGACGATCTGCACCACGGAAAAGCCCTTGGCTTTGCGGTCGGCCGTCAGTTCCTGGAAGCCTTCCCACGTCATTCGTTTGCACAAGTTCTTCCACCACGTATCGCCCAGCCAGAAGAACGGCGTGCCGTCGGCATGTTCCAAGTGCCGCTTGTCCGCGCTGACGCGGAGAAAGCCATGCTTCAGCAGGGGGTTGTTGCCCGCGTAGGCCGCGACGCGAAGGGCCTTCTCGTGCCCGTTCAGGTCGGGGTTCGACGGGTCCGTGCACTGAACGCGGAACGCATACTCCCCCTGCACGGGTGGCGCGAAGCGAACGGTCCATTTGCTGCCACCCACCCAGAACGCAGGCACGGTCCACTGCTTCACCCCGCTGCGAAAGACGACCTCCACCTCGACGTCATTAAAGGGGTTCGCGTAGGTCTTCTTGGATTCGTAGGACGCTTCAAACACCTCCCATTGCCCCACCTCGGCTGCGCGCGCCGCCCCCTGGGCTAACGCACACAACGCCAATGCCAGATGCACCATGTTTCTCATCGGTTGCCTCTCCTAAAAAGCGTGTCCTTCTCTTACGATGTCACTCGTTCCAGCACCAACACCCAGTCCTGGGGCGATGGCACGTTCCTCTTGAAATCCACCGGCTCTGCCGTCTTGTTCCCAGTCTTCCCTTGGATCGTGCCCTGATCGAATCGCCGGCCGGTCGCGGGATCGAAGTAATAGGCATGCCAGTTGACGTCGGGCTCCAGGTTCTTGACCGTCGGGCCGCTCCAATCGTAAACGTTGCGCCGGGGCAGGTAGATGAAACGCACCTCGCCCGGAATACCTGCCGCAAAGTAGCCGTCTTCCACCCACTCAGGATGCGGTTCGAATCGCCACCAGGGATATTGTTCGAGCAGCCGCTTGCCCAGCCCGAGCTGCGTCGAGCCGGGGTAGTTCATCCCCTCCCGCCAGGTCGTCCGGTCGTAGACGGGCGTGATGCCCGGATCGCCTTCGACGCTCGCGTGCCAGACGCCCGCCGCGCCGTACGTATGGCCCGCCGCGCCACTGAGCATGTACATCCAGAACACGTGGCGCTGAACATCCTGGAAATGGAACTGCATGTGGCCTTCGTAACCGGTTTCGCCGCAGAGAACCGGCATGGGCGGCGCCTTGCCATACGCTTCGGTGAAGACCGAGAGGGTCTGCCGGGTTGTCGGAGCGGCATGGCTACCCCCAACCATGTCGTAATCAATCAGTAGTTCATCCCCCGGAGCGCCGCGGCGACCCGCCGAGGTATGGCAGGTGAGCGGGCGCTTGTAGGGATCCACGCTGCGCAGATATTCTGCCACTTCGGCCCACGGTCCCTGGCCCCACTTGGTACCGGTGCCGATTTCACCCGCCAGAATCCAGACCACGGGAAAGGCGCCATACCGCGCAACCAGATTCCGCCAATGCCGCATGAGGCCGGTGGCTCCGACCGCCTGCATACTGTTACAGTCGCTTCGCCCCCAAGCACCGACGATGGCCGGGACGATGCCTGCCTCCACCAGGTGCTCGATGCGGCGGTCCGCATACTCGAAATACGCGGGATTGACCACCGTGAAATCCCTGGTCTCGTACGGCTTTCCGCCTTCGTTTTCCCATCGCGGCTCAAACATCCCTTCATCGGGATAGGGTCCGCAGACGATCTGCACGACACTGAATCCCTTGGCCTTGCGGTCGGCCGCGAGTTCCTGGAACCCTTCCCACGTGAGCCGTTTGCACAGCCCCTTCCACCACGTATCGCCCAGCCAGAAGAACGGCGTGCCGTCGGCATGTTCAAAGTGCCGTTGGCCCTTGGCCACGTGAATCGGGCCATGGCGGTACAAGGGATTGTCGCCTGCGTAGGCGACCACGTCGACCTTCCCTTCGACGCCATGGAGTTTCGGGTTCGCCGCATCAGAGCATTCGGTCCGCCACACGGCCTGGCCCGGCTGGCTCGATGCGTAACGGAAACACCACCGATTGCCGCCGGCCCAGAACGCCGGCACCCGCAATGGGTTGCCATCCGGCTGAGTAACGATAGCGTCGAGTCGGATCTCCGTGAACGGGTTCGCATATGTTTTCTCGGAGACCAAGGCGATTTCGGCAACGCGATTCGTCTCGACGCGCTGTCCCGCGTTAGCGCGGGCCGCAAGGGCCAGCGAAACAACCACCCATGCCCCCAGCCATCGTCTGCTCATCGTTGCGTCTCCCGTTCGAGTGCAGCGTTACTGCTTGGGAACCACAAAATCGTGAACCGCCCTCTGCTTGGGAAGGTTGGCTTCCATGTATGTCGTCAGCGAGAGTGGCACAATGAAGCCCTCGGCGCAAGTGAGGGTTTTTCGCCGGTCGGGCTCCTTCAGTCCGGGCATTCCGTGGTTCCGAGGCCGGTGCCGCGGGGGCAGCCGGGAACGTAGCAGCAAGTACCGGCAGCCGCCTGACGCATCGACTCGGCAGTTTTACTTCTCTCCCTGGGCATCGGTGCGGTCGCCCCTCGTTTCATGACTCATTCCGGCCCGAAACTATTCTTCCCCAGCGTTTCCAGCACATGCGCTCCCGCGCTGTCCACGTAATTGTCGCCGGAATTCTTCATCGCCCGCTCCACGGCCGGCAAGAGCGAGAACGCCTTCTCGCCTAAGCACTGAACCACATTGACCGCATGGAGCACCACGCGCGGATTCTTGTCGGCCAGCGCCTGCTTCAGCACGGGAAGGGCTTTGTCCGTCATGCCGAGCCTGAAGAGGGCCTCGGCGGCAGCGATGCAGACGTCCCCCGAGGAATCCGCGAGCGCGGCGGCGAGAGCGCCCGCTGCCGAACGCGCTTGCTCGCCCAAAACGACGCACCCGGTGGCGGCCCAGTACCGCACCGCGCTGTCGGGGTCTTTCAGGCGCTTGACAAGTTCCGGCAAATGGCGGGCGTCGCGGTCCGTCGCCATCTCGGCCGTCTCAACGATGCGCTCCAGCGGAAAACCGGCCTTGCGGACCAACTCGTAGGCTGTCGTCCCGGCGGTCTGTTCGATCCTGTCGCCCTCGGGCAGGAAACCCGTGTCCCGGATTTTCAGGATCCAGTCCCTCAAGACCCGGCGCATCCGCTCGAGGACGTCGGCGCACGCCGGGTCCGCCGCGAGGTTGTTCACCTCGTACGGGTCCTTCGCGACATCGTACAGTTCTTCCGCGGGTTTCGGTCCCCAGAAGATGCTCTGGGTCGGATTGCACCGGCCTGCCTTGTACTCCTCTTCCCAGGACCGCGTCGCCGGCATCTTCCAGAGGTACTCCAGATACTGGCCGTAGATCCGGTGGGGCATGTAGTTGCGGATGTACTTGAACTGCTTGTCGCGCACGGCGCGCATCATGTCGTAGCGCTCGTCCATGCGCGCGCGGAAAAGGCAGACATACTCTCGCGGCTCGCGCGCCTCGGGGCCGAGGAAGGCCTCGCCCTGCATGCTCTCCGGCACCGGGATCCCCGCCAGGCCGAGCACCGTCGGCGCCAGGTCCACGAAACTCACGAGCCGGTCCGTCCGCGTCCCCGGCTTCCCGGGCGAGAGGTGCTGGTACTTCTTCGGAAAGCGGACGATCATCGGCACATGGGTTCCGCTGTCGTACAGAAACCGCTTGCTCCGCGGCAGCACGCCGCCGTGGTCCGAGTAGTAAAAGACGATCGTGTCCTCCGCGAGGCCGTCCTTCTCGAGGTTCGCCAGGATCCCGCCCACCTGCGCGTCCAGGGCCTGGACCTTGTCGTAGTACTGCGCCCAGTCGTGGCGGATCGTCAGCGTGTCAGGATGGTACGGCGGCAGCGGCGCCTTCGCCGGATCGTGCGAGGTTTTCGGCGCGCTCTTGTGAACGGAACTTTCGTGGCTCACCGTGAGATTGAACACCGCAAAGAACGGCTGGCCGGCCTGGCGGTTCCGGTAGTGGGCCTTGGCGCTGGAGTCGTCCCAGGTTCCGGGCGGCTTCCGCATGTTGTAGTCTTCCTTGCTGCAGTTGGTGCAGTAGTAGCCCGCCTCGCGGAGGTACTGGGGGAAGAACCGGATATCCGAAGGGATCGCGTAGGTGCTCCGCATGGGATGCGTGCCCAGGCTGCACGCGTACATACCGGAGATGATCGTCGACCGCGCGGGTGCGCAAACCGGCGCGTTGGCGAACGCGTTCAGGTAGAGCACCCCTTCGGACGCGAACTTGTCAAAGTGCGGCGTCGTCGCGTACGCGTCCCCGTAGCAGCCGAAGAAGGGGCCATTGTCCTCGCTGGTGATCCAGAGGATGTTCGGTCGCGGGCCGCCCCCGGCCGCCGCTTCCTCGGCCGCACGCAGAGCGGCGGCCGGCGCCACGAGCGCCGCCGACCCCGCGCCCACGCACTTGATGAACGATCGCCGCGTCACCCTTCGAGGGGCGCTCACGGTTCCCTTCCTCATTCGCTTCATTCCCAATCATCCGTCCGGAACGGCGAGGCGGGCAGCCCTTCCTTGTTGTAAAGGTTGCAGCCTTCGGGGTTGCCGGAGAAGGCATACCGCACCGCCACGGGATTCGGCACGTCGGGGCTGGAGACGACGACCGTGTTCTTCTCGATGACGGCGTCGGCCCAGACCCATTTTTTGTCGGCCCCGGCGACGGCGAAGCGCTTCAGTTGGCCGCCCTTGACCTCCTCGGCCGGTCGCCGGCCTTCCTTCTTGCCGACCATCAGGCCGCTGCCGACGTGGTCGAACGAGATGCGGACCTTGTTGCCCTCGACCTTCATGCCCTTGTAGAGCGGCCCGCTGTAAACGAGGTCCTTCTTGCCGTAGTCTTTGGCCACCGCCCACCGCGCAAGGCGTTCGCCCACGTCGAACTTGTTCTTCGGATGGATGTTTCCCGGCTCGCCGACGTCGATCGTGATGATGACGCCGGTGTTGGGAATCGCGAGGGCCTTCAACTGGGCCTCGCGGATCTTGGCCCACCCGTCGCCGCCGGCCGGATTGTCGTTGGCCTGCTGAAAATTGGGAAGTTGCACGACATACGCGGGAAAATCGCCCTGGCCCCACAACTTCCGCCAGCCGCCGATGAGGACCCGCAACTTTTGGAGGTAACTTGTGCCCTCGTTGCCGTTGCTTTCGCCCTGGTACCACAGCATGCCGCGTAAAGCATACGGGACGAGCGGCAGCGTCTTGGCGTTGAACAGGCCGCTTTTGCCCCCTTCGAGCGCGGGCCGAACTTCGGGCACCGAAGAAGCCACACTGGCAGGGTCGACCCACGGCTCGATGCGCGATCCGCCCACGGCATTGTTGACTAGGCCGATCGGAACGCCGGTCTCCCGCTGAACCGCCCGCGCAAAGTAGAAACCGACGGCTTTGAACCCGGCCGCCGACTCCGGGGTGCAGACAGCCCAATTCCCACCGGGACCCGTTTGCCGAATCTTCGGAAAATCGGCCTTCGCAATGTCGTCGCCCGTGTCGCTACCCTTCATGCCCCACGCCATGTTCGACTGGCCCGAGCAAAGCCACACGTCGCCCACGAGGACGTCCTGAATCGTCACCGCCTGGGGCCCGGAAATCTTCAGCGTGTGCGGACCGCCCGCCTTGAAGGGACCCAGCCGGACCTCCCATCGGCCGTCCTTGTCGGCGGCGGCCGTGCCGCTCTTCCCCGCCATCTCGACGGTCACCTTCTCATCCGGCTTGGCCCAGCCCCAGATGGGCGCCTTCATGTCGCGCTGGAGGACCATGTGGTCGCCGAACAAGGAATGGACGAACGGTTTCGCCTCCTGGCCGAGAGTCTCGGCTGGACCCACGACCAACCCCAGGCACAGCAATCCGAGCAGTCCGAGCAGTCTGACAGGCCTCATGCGTGATTCCTTTCTCCCAAGCCCCCCTGGGCAACAATTCAGGAAGCGAGCCTGTTGCACAAACATCTCCTACCGGTCGCCGGTTCACGACGAAGTCGGCTTCGAACCAGCCGAAGTTCGACAACTGAAAACAGTGTAGTCACGAGGGGGGCATGTCAAGATAATTTCCATGCGGGGATAGGACACCCCCGCCCCGCCTTCCTCCGTCGCCGACCTACCTCTTCCACCCGCTGTAGTTGACCCGGATGAACAGGTCCTCGTCCAGCACGAGGATCTTCTCGAGCCGGAACAACTCCCCGTCGATCGGGAGGTTCACGCGGATGGGCGTCGCGCCGGCGCCGGCCGTCTCCGCATCCGCCCTCGCCTGGGCCGCCTGCTGAATCGCCATCGCCGCCTGTTCCGCCTGGATGCCCGGCGCGCCGACCACGCCCACCAACTGCCGGTACGCCTTGACGACCGTCAGCGGGCTCTCGATGGCCGGCTCGTCCGACCACCCCTTCGTATACTTGGCTTCCTTCGGCAGGTACAGGTTAACCATCAGTTGCGTGATGGGTTCGCTCGCGCGAGGCAACTTGATCTCGAGCGTCCCGGAGGCCGGCGGCACTTCGCCCTTCTCCACGTACACCACCTCCACGGGGAACGCCGCCAGACCGCTCGACGCCCCCTCCGACCGCACGAGCGGCAGAAGGATGCGCCCCTGCTCGTCCTTCGCGGGGCGGACCGACCGGCCGCTCACGCTCGCCGACCACATCTCCGCGCCGGCCGGCAGCGTCAGACGCAGGAACTGATTCCGGTTGTTCCGCACGTTGTAAATCGCCTTGGTGATCCGCCGCCCGTCCAGCGTCTGCATCGTCGTGATGACGCCGGAGTCCACGATCGTCACCAGCACCGTCACGTCCTCGTGCTTTTTGATGGCGAGCGGGATGTTAAAGTCCTCCGCCACGTAGCGGTAGGCGAGGAGGACCGGCTGGCCGGTCATGCCGAGGAGTTCGGGCGGCAGTTCGCGGACATCAATCGCCGTCGCACCCTTCAATGCCGGGCTCGACAGTTCCACGTTCGCCAGCGCCACCACGCCGATGTTGCCCTTCTCGCGTTCGACGTCGGAGGCGTGAAGCACCGGCAACGAAACCCCGCCCGCCTGCACTTCGCCCGTCGCCTTCTCATACACCACCTGGAGGCTGTACGCCCCGATCGCCTCATACGTCAACGAGACCGACAGATTCCCGTCCGCCACACGCCAGTCGCGGACGCGGTTGCCCGTCACCTCCAGGATGCTCGCGCCGGCCGGCACCTTCAGTTTCAGCACCCGCACGCCCGTGTGGAGGATGTTGTAGTCCACGCGCTGGCGGCAAATGAGGATGCCGTCGCCCACCGCCACGAGGGTTTTCGTCTCGGCATAGAGTTTCGGCGGCACCTTTTCGGCCTCGGGGATCGCCCGCTCCCAGGCGATTTGCAACGGCGCGCCGGACGGCAGCGCGGCCGTCACGCGCGTTTCCTTCTCGCCCTCGGTCTTCACGAGCGATTGCGCGTTCGCCACCGTCACGGTCACGGCCGCCTGCGGCACCACCAGGTTCACGATCGAGGTGCCCGAAGGCACGCGCGCGAACCCCGCCGTGTTAGAGCCGGCCGATTCCGTCACGGCCGTGGAGAACTTCACCTTCACTTCCTGGGCGCCCGTGCCGGCCGTGATCAACTCGTAGAACCCGCCCGCGAGCCTCAGGTACGCCCCCTCCGGAAGCGTCGCTTCCTCGACCGCCACCGACGCCGGCAACAGCGGCACCGTCTTCCACTCCTTTTCCTTCAGGATCCGGATGTGGAACGTCGCGTCGAAGATCGCCCCGTCCTTCGTCAGTTGGCCCTCGTACACCGCCGCCGTGATCGTCCAATCCGTGGGCGGCGGTGCTGCCGCCGGCTCCTTCTTCTTCGTGATGCTCCATTCCAGAAGGGCCTTGAACTCCTGCCACGGGATCCGCAGTTTCGTCTTGTCCATCTTGACGTCCTTCATCTCGATCCCCAGGAGGTCGCGCACGTCCTCCCACGAGAGGGTGAAGACGCCGGGCTCCTCCGCCGGCGGTCGCTGCTCGTCCCACTTCGTCACGTCCTTGAACGTCTCCCACGAGAGGATCACCCGCCCTTCCTCATCCAGGGGAACCTCTTCGGGTTTCTTCTCCTGCGCGATCGCCGCCGGACCTGCCGCCAGGGCCGGCCCTGCCGCCAGGAGCACCGCCACACCCAACCACAGCACCCACGTTCGCGTCCTCATCTCGGCTCTCCTTCCCAAGTGTACTGGGTGACCAATTCTACCACGTCTTCCGGTTCCAGCAACGTCTTCTCGAACTTCACCGTGCGCCCGACGGCCGGAACCACCACCGCCGCCGGCACCCCGGGAAACTTCACCGGTTCCGTCTCGGCCGACCAGTGACGCATCTCGCCCGCCTTCACCGCCGTCACGTACGAACCGTTATTCACCAGGAGGTAATCGTCGTGCCCAACCGGAATGCTGTTGCCGTTGTAGTTCAGCGTGTTGTCCCGGTCGCCCGCCCGCGCGAGGTCCACCACGGCGCCGTTCGCCAGGAGCGCCTGCGTCCCCACCACGGCGTCCTGGTAAACGTCCCTCGCCGCGCCGGCCGGCGGACCGTTGCGGTCCCGCTGCTCCAGGTCCATGAGGTTCAAGAGGGCCCCCTCATCCACCACCGCGTACCGCACCCCGTTCGCACCCTCGACCCACTTGACCCCTGCAGCGCCGACCTGATGGCCCGCCACATACACGTTCCGCGACCCCACCGCCACCCGCTGGCCCCAATTCGCCCGCAGACGCTCCAGCACCGCCTGCACCTGGCCCACCACGGCCGGGTCGTTCGGCACCTCCAGCCTCCCGTCGTTGAAACGGACATTCGCGCTTGCAACCCCCGCGGCCGTCATCGCCCCGTAACGCCCTCCCGTCGCCACCACGGTGGTCGCCTGCCCGTTCATCACGGTCACCGTCGGCGCCGCCCGCACGTCCTGCCGAAGCGTCCAGTCGTAGTTCGCCCCGACGAACTCCGCCAGCCTTTTACCGTCCTGGACCCCTTCCGTGAGGTCGCTCACGTCGAACTGGACCGTTTCCTGCCCCTTCTTCTGCTCCTGGATCTCCTCGACGGCCCTGAAGAACTCCGCGTTCAGTTCCTCAAGTTTCTTCTCTTTGCCGCTCACCGCCGCGCCCTGCCGCGCCGGGTCGGTCATGGCCTCCGGCGCGCGCGCCAGACTCTCCTTCTGCCCCTTCAGCCCCCTCAGGTCCTCCCGCCATCGCCAGGCGTTTTCGTTCCCCGGCTCCAGGCGGATGATCTCGTCCACCGTCGCCACCGCCTCGTCCATTCTCTTCAAGCGCCCGAGGCTCCGCGCACGCGACCAGAGTTCTTCCACCCGCTTGTCGCGTTCCTGGTCCGGCATGGCCGGTTCCGCGGCCGGGCTCGGCGGAGGTTGCCCGCTCGGTTTCCCGACCTCCGACCGCAAGGCGTTGATTCCGCTTCGCAGCCCCTCCGCATCGGCGTCCAGCAGGTCCTTGTTGACCTCCACAATCCGTTCCGCGTTCGCCAGCGACTGAAGGGCCGTATTCCGTGCTTCCAGCGTCCGCCCCTCCTTGACGCGCCGCTCCGCCAGCGCCAAAAGGTCGCTCACGTTCGCCTTCACCTCTTGCCGCTGAAGGTCCCGCGCCGTCCGGACGCCCCGGACCATCGAGCCGGAGCGGTCCACCGTGACCGCTGGCGTGCCTTCCGGCGCCGCCGGCGCCGCCACTTCCACAGCCGCTGGCGCGCCTTCCAGCGCCGCCACTTTCTCTGGCTTCTTTTCCGCCAGCATCAGGGCGGCCACGTTCGCTGTTTTTTCCACCTCCGTCTGGAGGTTCGCCATCAGTTGCTCGGCCTCGGCCAGGCGTCCCGCGCGGGCGAGCGAGGCCGCCTGTTTCGCGCCCGCTTTCAGGGCCTCGGTCCGCTGCTCCACCTTTTTGTCCAGGTCAATCGCCTTCGCCAGCGCCTCGGACGTCGGCTGCTTGGCCGCCTTCTCGCCGCCGAATCTTTTCTGGAGCGCCTCCAGTTCGTGAACCTGTTCCTGAAGTTGAGCGACCTCCCCCTGCCCGCCGCCACCTCCGGCGGGACCCAAACCCTCGGTGCCGCCCCCGCCTCCACCCACGCCATGGCCAGTGAAGACCGCCTTGCCCTGGGCCGACCCTACCTTGCCGTACGTGTCCACCTGCTGCTTCGCAATAGCCGTCCCAAGTTCCACCTGGGCCGGCGCCTTCGCCGGCGGCGTCCCAAAATACGCGAAGCCTCCACTCACCCCCACGCGCTCATCTCCCTCCACACCGAAGTCGGCGATGTTCGCTGCCGCTTTTCCGCCCGCCTTGGTGAGGTTCTTCTTCGCCGACTCCAGCCGCTGCTGAAGTCCCGCCACCTCGGCCTCCTGCTTCCCGCGCTGCGCCTTGGACTCCGTGAGGAACTGCTCGGCCTTGCGGACCGTGGCGTGCTGCTCGCGCGCCTCCTCGCCGCGGGACTGGAGTTCCTTTGACATCTCCGTCGCCACCTGGTACGCCGCCTCGGCCTGTTTCACGTCCCCCGCCTGGGCCGCCTGCCGGCCCTGGGCCAGGAGTTCCTGCTGGCGCTCGAGCATCGTCACGTTCGCCATCTGCTGCGCCCGCTGGACGGCCTTCGTCGCCGCCCGTGCGCCGCGGTCGCCCTTCGCGCCCTCCTCCGCTTCGCCCATCGCAATCTTCACGTTCCCTAGGTACTTCTTGGCGTTGTACCCCTCCGTCGATTCCGGCGCGATGGTCGTCACCTGCTCGAACAGTTTCTGCGCCCGCGGGTTGTCCCCGGCATCGTACGCCCGCACCGCCGCACGGTAAGTGTTCTTCGCCTGGAGCGTCTGTGTCTGAAGTTCCCGCTGCCGCCGCGTTTCATCGTCTTCCATCGGTTGAGCAACGCGTTGTGGCACAGGCGCCCGCGAGGCCATCACGAACAGCCCGCCGATGGTCTCCAAAATCCCCGGCCCTTTCGGCGTGGGCGGCTCCTTCGCCTCCGGCGGCGCCAGGTACCCGCGCCCGTACTCAAACTCCATCTCGGCCGTCTCGCTCGACCACGACGGCACTTTCCGAAGCGGTCCGCCCCACTCCTTCACCTTCATCCCCTCCGGCAGCATCAGCGCGCACCGCGCGTAGGCGATCGAAAGGTCTGTCCGCGGAAGCACCGCGCGGAACTCGCCCTTGCGGTCCAGCGGCGGCGAGGCCATCACGTACACCAGTTCCACCGGGAAACTCACCAGCCCCGCCGTCGTCAGAACGCTCTTTTCCAGGGGCACGAGAACGCTCGTCCCCGGGCCGCGGGCCAGGTTCCGCTGCTCCTCCGACACGCGGGCGACGACCAGCGTCGCCCCCGCCGGCAGGTCCACCCGCATGTACTGCTTCGCCCGGTTCCGAACCTCGTAAATCACCTTCGTCATCACCCGCCCGTCCGGGCGGTAGAGGACCGTGTAAAGGGCCGAGTCGATCAGCGTCTCGCGGACCGGAAACTCCGCCATCGCCACCAAATCGACCTGCGCTTCCCACGGCCCCGGCGCGAGGTTGTAGGCATAGACCGGCGGCGCCGCCAGGAGACCCCGCGTCTCCGCCGGCAGGTCATAAAGGGCCATCGGCTCAAGGCCCCGGCTCTCCATCTCCAGGAGCACCGCCCCGCTGCCGCCCGCGATCGCCAGCGTTCCGCCCGCCGGCCTCGCTCCCGCCACGCCGAACGCCGGCAGCGTCATCCGCCCGGTGGCCGCCCGCGGCACCTCGAAGGAGACCGCCAGGCGCGTCCGCTGCGTAATCGCCCCGCGCAGGAACACGCGGGCCTGGGCCCCCTGGGTCTGCACCTCGCGGACGTCGGGACCCCGGATTTCGATGCGGTCGGCCCCCAGCGGGAACGAAAGCGAAAGTTCCTCCGCCTCCCCGCCCCACAGCCGAAGGTCCAGGATCGCACGCACCTGGTGCACGCCGTCCGCCAGCGTCCAACCGACATGGGATTTCGATTCGATGCTGGCGGCCCGGCGGACGGGCGGCTGAGGACGCTGCCACTGGACGCCCAACCGGTCGCCCGGCACGAGGCCCACCGTGCCGTGCGTCCCGGCCGCCTCCGCCCCGACGACGGGCAGCGGCGACCGCGAGAATCGCACCTCCCACAGGCCGTCCGACTCCACGGCCCCGACGGTCCACGCCGCCGCCGGCGTCGGCCACGAGGCGTCGAACCGGTCGCCGTTCTTCGCCGGTTTCACCGGCGCCTTCGCCACGACGCGGTATCGGCCGGGCTCCGGCGGGTCCAGGTAGAACCAGCCGTCGTCGGCCTGCCGGAGTTCGACGGTCTTGCCGTCCAGCGTCACCTCGCTCCACGCGAGGGCCTTCGGAAGCAGAGCCAGGGCCTTGGCCCCCTCGCCGGGCAGGAAGACGAGGTTGAACTCCGCTTCGAGTTTCGCGTCGTCGGCGGCGATGGAAATGCGGTACGTGACCCGCTCGATCCAGGAAACTTCGGGGGGCTGCGGCGGGACGGGAACCGCGCGCAGGTCCCGCACGTACGCGTCGTAGACCTCGACGGGAATTTCGACCTCGACGCCCGGCCATTCGGGTTTCCGGCGAAGAATTTCGCGCACCAGGTCCGGGCGCACGGAGTTCCCCACGGCCGGGGCCGCGACGAAGAATACCAGAACGGCGATAGCGATAAGCCGACGCTTCATAAAGGCTCGGCAACCGAACCACTCGGATTCCAGGTATTAGACCATCCCCCCGGCCGAAAGTTCCAAAAATTTTCGCTCCCCCGGGCCCCGTGGTCCACCCAGCAGCGCTGTGCGCCGTTCACGGTTAGCCGCGAGCCGACTTGTCCCGGCGTAGTCCGCAGGACGAAGCCGGAAGTTTACCCGCCGTGGCGGGGCGAGCGCGTGCCTTTGGGGGTCGGCGGGGGAATCTCGCATTTGACAAAGAAACAGCATTGGACGGCCAGTGCCTGGGTTCCTGCGGTCGAGCCACGGCAGCGGGCCACGGCGGGCGTAGCCCAGCCAGGGGCTCGCCCTGCCAGGGAGTGCCTGGGTGCCTGAGGCGGGGCGGAAATGCCCTGCCCTTGAAATCCGGAGCAATTGCCCTATTTCCCACTTGCCTTTTCGCCCGATATAGGCAATAATGTCCGGTGAGGAGGAAGGTGCCATGACGACGAAGACCGTTGACGGCCGGGGGCGGATTACGCTCGGCCCACGATACGCGAACCGCCTGGTGATCGTGCGGGAGCACGAGGACGGGGCGCTGGAGATCATTCCAGCGGAGGCGATTCCCGCCCGGGAAGCGTGGCTCTACAAGAACGCGAAGGCTCTGGAGGCGGTCCGCGGGGGACTGGAGGAGGCGCGCGCGGGCCGGTTTGCCGAGGCCCCGGACCTGGAGGCGGGGTCGGGCGACGATGAGGACAATCGCTGATGGCTGCGGTCCGATGGACGCCCACCGCGCGCCGCCAGTACGAGGAACTCCAGGTTTCGGTCGCCCCCTTCGATCCCGACCTTGTCGGGACTCAGGGCAAGCGATCCGGCCGGACGCGGGGGCGAACCGGCAGACGGAAATCCTCCCGGCAGGAAGGGCTTTTTAAGCAGGTCCGTAAGACGATCCTCCTTCTGGCGGACAATCCGCGCCATCCCGGACTCCAAACCCACCCGTACCACTCGCTGGAAAGCCCCTTCGACCCGAAGGCCAAGGTGTTCGAGGCGTATGCCCAGCACCGAACGCCGGGGGCTTACCGCGTGTTCTGGTGCTACGGTCCCGGTCCGGGCGAGATCACGATCCTTGCCATTACGCCGCACCCGTGAGGGCGTCGGCGGGATTTCGCGGTGTCTTCAACGCAGAGATCGCAGAGGGGGGTGGGGGGAGATAGTGATTGCGGAATGCGGATTGCGGATTGAAAGGCGGATCCCGGCCCCAAACCCAACGGGGCAGGCGGGGCGGGCAGGCGTCGCCGGGTGTCACCCCGACCGAAGCGGAGGGGTCTCGCCTTGGTCATTGTTGTTTGTCGTTTGCCTTTCCCCAATCTGCGTCTTTCTCTGCGTCCCTTCGACTCGCTTCGCTCGCTCCCTTCGACCCTGCTCAGGGCAGGCAGGGCAGGCCTCTGCGGTCTCAAGCCTCCAGCCTGCCGTTGAAGCGTATCGCCCGAATTTTCACACGGCAATGCACCTGGAAAACAAAATGCTCAATAGCATCCGGAGTCCCGGCCGGATTCGAAGCCCGCCTCAGACAGGGCCAAAATATTCTCGGTAGGCACATCCGTTTGCAGAACATGGCAAGGCGCCAGGATGTAACCGCCGCCGTTGCCCATGATTTTCAAGCGTCGTTGCACCTCGCATCGCACCTCGTCCGGCGTGCCTCGCGGCAGGAGGTGCTGGGTGCAGATGCCGCCGTGCAGGCAGATGCGGTCGCCGTACGCATCCTTGAGGACTTGGGGCTGCATCCCTTCGGCCGCGGCCTGCAGCGGGTCGAGGATGTCGACGCCGATCTCGATCAAGTCTTCGATCAGAGGGCGAATGGCGCCGCACGAGTGAAACAAGAATTTCACCCCGTGGCTGTGGGTCATGTCGATCAGTTTGCTCAGTCGGGGTTTGATGAAGGTCCGAAACATGTCCGGGCTGAAGAACAGTCCTCGCTGGGCGCCCAGGTCATCCGCCGTCCGCAGAATGTCAATCCGCCCTTTGGCTGCCGTCAGCATGCGGTCAAAGAAGCCCAGGTAGAAGTCCGTGAAGCGATCGATGAGCCAGTGCGCCATCTCGGGCTGGGCGGCCATGTCGATGAGCAGATTCTCCAACCCTCGCAGGAACGTAGGGTGTTGGAAGACGCTGGCCCCGCTGGCCATGACGGCGAGGTCCCGCCACTCGTCAAGGCGCGTGGAGAACGCGGAGAAGTCAAACCAATCCGGGCTTGGCCAGCGATGCCGCTCGAAATCGTCAATCGACGTCGCATCGGCCAACACAAACTCGACGAAGCAGTCTTCCGGACCGGTCGCCGTATGCATGACCTTCTGCCGCCATCCCCAGAAATTCTCCCGCACGCCGTCGCCCAATTCGCGCGACTGCGGGATGGGGCCGCGGTACTTCGGATCGACAACGCCCCGCAAGTCGACGATGTCGCTGCGCAGACGGTCGAGCACCTCTCGGAGCGTTGAGGTTCCCAGGTCGCGATGCAGGCGTTCGAGCACCCAGGGATTGAACTGGAAATCCATGGGCACCCGGTCGGGCGCCCGCCGAGCCACAGCCGTCAGAACTCGCTCTTTCGCGTTCATCATGCCGCTACGTGTCGGAGTTCCGGGGGACACCGTACTTATCTCCCCTCTCCGCCCTTCGAGAACCTCCCCTCGACACGCTCGGGGCGGTGAGCACGGTCGAACCGCAGGGCGGCCCGAGCCGTTCGACCATGCCCTTCGAGAGCCTCAGGGCCCTGAGGCTCTCGAAGGGCATGGTCGAGGGGCCGCTCGTGGGATAGTTGTAGTATATCGAGCGGGCGTCGGGGGTTCCATCCGATTCCGCCCCCCCTGCCAGGGTGAAATCCGAAAAATTTTTCCTCCGTAAATCCTTCGCAACTTTGCGCGGTGGGTCTCCCGACCCACCGCGCACAAGCAGACCATCCAGGGGCTCGCCCTGCCAGGGTGGCTCGACCGCTGCCGTGCCGTTTGCCGTTCCCCAGTCTCCGCCGTTCTCCGCGTTCTCTGCGTTGAAGGCCGTGCCGCCTGCCCGCCATAGCCCTCTGCTTCGCCCTGCGTAGCGGGCTTCGCAGAGCAGGGTCGGCGACGGCGGGTTTGCCTTTTGCCGTTCCCCAATTCCTGTCGTTCTCTGCGTTCTCTGCGTTGAAGGCTTTGCCGTTTCCTGGCGAAGAGGCCGAAAGAGGGAAAAACCGGGGAAAATCCGAAAATTTTTCCCCCGTAAATCCTTTATTTACAGGCACTTTTTCCCCCCCCCCCTTCCCCCCCCGGATGCCGAAAAAATCCTTTTTCCATTTGACTTCGCCGGATTTTGTGGTATACTTCCGGCGGAGTTAGAGGGTGACAAGTCGTTTGGTGTGGCAAGTGGATCGGTCCTGTGGGGTTCCTTTCGAAAGGGGAGGATCATGAGAACGTTAGGACTGGCAGTAGCGTTGATGGCGTGCGCGGTGTTGGTGCTGGCCTCGGCGGCGCAGGCTGCGCCGGTGCAACTCTACCAAGAGACATTCGTGGGCACCACCCCCGGGGAAGCCTTGAACCTTGGCACCGGTTGGGTCGGCGGAACGGGAAAGGTCGGAACAGCAACAGGCTGGACCAGCACCGCACCGCCCGACACGAGTGACGATTGGTTCGCTCGGTGGTATGAGGGAGAATCCCATTGTCACACATGGGGGACCACCGCGGAACGGCCGATCCTGAGTGCCGAGCGTACCGAGACTACGTTCACGGTTGACTGGGCCAGAGGGATTGCTAATGGCGCGAAATTCCTCGCTAAAGTCGGCGGCACATGGTACGGTAGCGAGACGTTCGGCACCGGTGCCAACGACCACGGCACTGTCAACGGCTCTAACATCACCGGATGGGCGACCTCGACGGTAAACGTGGAAACCGCCAACTGGTACGCAATGACGGGCAACGTTTTTAACACATATGATTGGAGGGATAGTAAAGCGTGGTCAACCACCCCCACCCTGCTGCCGGCTGGCACTATCACCGACTTCGGCTTCGTCGCCTACAACGACAGTAACTCCCAGGTCTTTGCCATGGATAATTTCCGCGTCGAGGCGGCTCCCGAGCCGGCGACGATGGCCCTCTTGGGTCTGGGCGGCCTGGGCCTCATCCTCGGCCGCAAACGCAAGTAATGTAAAGCGGGCTTGAGGCTTTGAGCGCGGCGTCCCACCGGGACGCCGCTCTCTTTTTCACCCCCGCGCCGTCACATTTAGCCGGCGGGCTTGCCCGCCGCTTCTTTTTTACGCGGGTGTGACCGTTTTTCGCGGCATGGTGTTGGCGCTGGGTAGTTAGGAGGCGG
>JAPLMM010000226.1 GCA_026387035.1 Planctomycetota bacterium | reverse complement strand
ACTAAGACACCACGTTTGTTTTTTTAAGGGAGAACTGTCGATGAGAGTTGAATCGTGCCTGCCGTGGCGGCGTGGCCCGCTGACGTTGGCGGTGCTCGCCGTGGCGTGCCTTGCCGTGTGGAGCTTCGCGTTCTCGCCGGCGCCTGCCGAGGCCGGACCGGCCGGAGCGTTGCAGATTGCTGTTTGGACTTTCGACCGCGGCAACGCCAAGGTTTTCGCCAACCCGGACATCTATGCCGATTATCGAGACAAATTTCCCGAACTGGTGGTCGGTGACGGAGGCCAGTTGCCGTGGGTGGTTGAATATGACGTGGAGTTCCCCGTCGACGCCACTTACACGCTTCACGTCCGTTACGGGTCGCCCGAGAAGCGCCCGATGGACGTTTGGCTCGACGGCGAGAAAATCGGCACGTGCTGCGGACGCGTGACCGGCAATGCGCCGCCCTACCCGGACCGGCATCCTGCGCACAATCGGCCCAGAGATGCAGAGGGCCTTCACGGTGTGGAGTGGGAAGAGGCCTGCAAGCTGCCGGTCACCAAAGGGAAGCACACGCTGAAATTCAGCCGGGAAGGGTTGGCCCCGCGTTTGAGCGCCTTGCGGCTGGATTCGCCGGTAGCCTTTCCGAAGGATTGGAAGCCGGCTGAGCGGAAAGTGAAGTTTGACAGCATCGAGCCCGCCCTCCATAGGATCTTCCTGCCGCGGGGCAGCGTGAACGTCGCGGCCCTGCGGTTGGCCATTGAAGACGTGATTGCCGAATACGGCCCGGGCTATCCGAAGGGGCCGGAGTATCTGAAGCAATTGGCCGAGTTGGACCAGAAGCAGAAGGCGGCCCAGGGCGGCACGCCGGAGCAGAAGCAGCCGATCGAGGATGCGCTCAAAGTGCTTCAGCGCGACGCCATGCTGGCCCATCCGGAGATGAAGTTCGACAAACTCTTGTTCGTCACGCAAATCCATGAAGGCGTGAGCATTTACACCGGGCACCTCCGCAATGGCAATCCGGGCGGCAATCTCTGCGTCCTTTCGCCGGTGTCCCCCGACGGCAAAGTGACCAAGTTGGTGCCGGAACTGGACGGCGGGGTGTTCGGCCGCTTCGACCTGTCGTTTGACGCCACCAAGGTCGTGTTTTGTTATACCAAGAATGGCGGATCCTACCGCATCTACGAAATCGACATTGATCCGAAGACGGGGCTCAGGGCAGGCGGTAACAGCCTGCGACAGATCACGGTCGACGGAGCCGACGAGGCGGAGACCATCCAGCGCTACGGGCGCGGCTATGACGATATGGACCCGTGTTATATGCCCAACGATAAGATCATGTTCTCTTCTACGCGCGCCCAGCGGGCGGTCCTCTGTGCCCCTGTGACGGCAAGCACCTTGTTCGTCATGGACGGCGACGGCAAAAACATGCGTTGTATTTCCGCCGGCCAGGTCAACGAACTGGCCCCATGCCTGCTGGACGACGGCCGGGTGGCCTACACCCGCTGGGAGTACGTGGACAAGGGATTCGGCAACGCGCAGAGCCTTTGGGCGGTTCGTCCCGACGGCAGCGGCTCCGACCACATCTATAAAAACACGGTCGTCCGGCCGGGCGCGATGATCCACGTGCGGAGCATTCCGGGCAGCCGGAAGATTGTGACGGTCGGGGTGGGACACCACGGGGGCTTGGCCGGTCCGGTGTTGATTATCGATAGTGACAAAAGCCGGACCACCGGAGAGGGGATGACGAACATCACGCCCGAGATCGACATGCCGGGCCTGTACCCTGGGGTAGGCAATGGCTGCTGGTTCAGGGAGCCCCACCCGTTTTCCGAAAAGTTCTTCCTCATTTCACACAATGCCACTCAGGGCACTGAGAAGGTGCGCTTCGGTATTTACACGCTGGACGCGTGGGGTAACCGGGCCGAACTTTATCAGGACCCGCAGTTTTCCTCGTTCCAGCCCACCCCGCTTCGGCCGCGCCTTAGGCCCGTGAATATTCCCCCCGTTGGCGGCACGGACGAGACAGTTGCCCTGACGGATAAGACGAAAGAAGGCACGCCGGCCACGATGTTCATCCGGGACATATACCGAGGGATGACGGGCATCGAGCGCGGAAGGGTGAAGTATGTGCGGGTGATGGAGGCCATGACCCTGTCCTGGCTTGATGGCTGGCGGTCGGGCAAACAGGAAGATGGCGGCCCGGGCATGCAGGCATCGGCGGTTAGCTACGGCGCCGATCCCGCGATCAAGAAGATTCACGGCATCGCGGCGGTCCACGAGGATGGATCGGCCTTCTTCACGGTCCCACCCAACACAAACCTCTTCTTCCAGGCGCTGGATGAGAACTACATGGAATTGCAGCGGATGCGCACCTTCATCAACCTGATGCCGGGCGAAAAGAGATCCTGCATCGGGTGCCACGAGCCCCGCACCTCGGCTCCACCGCTGCAAGTCGGCCGACCGATGGCCATGAACAGCCCAACCGAGACGCTCCGCCCTCAGCCCGGCGACACAGGCCCTCGCTCCGTGCACTACGCCCTGGATATTCAGCCGATCTTCGACAAACACTGCATCAACTGCCACGGCGGCCAGCAGCCCAAGGCCGAGTTGGACCTTACCCGTGAGTTGACCGAGAAGTTCAGCCGCTCCTACGAGACCTTCTTCAAGAAGCAGTTGGTCAGCTATCTCGAGGGCGGCTTTGGCAGCGCCAATATTGCGGCCGAGCCGCCGCTGACGTTCGGCTCGCATCAGAGCAAGCTGGTCGAGCGGATTCGCAAGGACCCGTGCAAGGCGAATCTCACGCGCGAGGAGTTCATCAGGATCGTCACCTGGATCGACGCCAACGCCCCGTACTACGGCACCCATGAGGGCAAGAAGAACCTGAAGTGGAAGGATGAACCGGACTTCCGGCCGCTGCCGCTGGCCGGGAAGTAGAACAGCCGGTTACACGTGTTGTATGGAGGCTCCTTTACTCCTTCTTTGCTCCCACCTCCGGCGCCAGCACCACGCGAAAACCGAGAGAATTCCGGCGGCAATTCCGGTGACATAGAACTTATCTCCTCTTTCCCGGCTTCGGCCCCGGTTCGCAGGGTCCCTCGCTGCACGGAAACGCCTCAAATCCCCTTAACTTAATGCCATTGATGGGTGTCCCCGGAACTTCCCCGGAACTCCCGGAACTCCCGCAGGCTCTTGCCGCAATTCCCTTACGGGGCCTCCATGAGCACGATGTAGCCGCGCCAGGTCGTCAGCAGGACGTCAGCCTTGCCGTTGCCGTCGAGGTCGGGCCGCTTCGGGCCCGCGCATTCGACGCCCAGCGGAAAATTTTCGCCGATCCCGGCGATGGCGTACAGGCGCTTTCCCGCGCCGGTCCAGACCTCCCAGCCGGCGCCGGCGCTGAGCAGGATCTCCGGAGTCCCGTCGCCGTTCCAGTCGCCCGAGGTCACCCAGCCCGTGGGGATGTCCTTGCACCAAGCGGGCGTGCCCGCGTTGCTCCACATAATCAGCCCGCCCCCGCCCCGTGTTTTGCCGACGGCCGCCAGTTCCATCCCCGGCCGCGAGGGGTCGAAGTCGCCCAGCGTCGCCCTCTGGAGGTGGTCCTTGCCCGGGCGGGCATACGTCCACTCCCGCACGAGTTTGCCCGTCCGCCCGTCGACGCAGACGACGGGCCCGCGCATGGCAGCGCAGCCGTCGCGGTCGTACACGATCTCGCGATTGCCGTCGCCGTCCACGTCGCCGCAGAGGATGAAGTCGCTGTGATTGCGGCAACTCGCGTCGGCCCATCGCAGTTTTCCGTCGCCTCCCAGTGCCAGGAACTTGCCGTTCAGCGAGATGTACACCTCGTCCAGCCCGTCGCCGTCGGCGTCGTAGTGGGCCATCTCATGCCCATACAGGTCCTGGTTGTCGATGGGGTACGTCCAGACCTTCCGGCCGGCCGGGGCGTAGCATGTCACGTCGCGGTCCACCCGGCAGACCACGGCGAAGCGTTTGCGGTCCAGAAAGTGCCCGACCACCGAGACCTGATAGTTGTTGCGGCACTTCGGCAGGTCGATTTTCCACTTTGTCTTTCCGGCGTCCGCATCCAGGCACCAGAGTTGGCGGTCGACGTTGAAGACGACCTCGAACTTTCCGTCGCCGTCCAGGTCCTCGACGGCCATGCCGCTCTCGTTGCCCACCCCGTCGTTGACCCGCTCGCAGGTCCAGATCCGCCGCCCGTCCTGGTCGTAGCGGACTATGCAGCGGCTGTCCTTTGTCCCGGCCGAGACGATCAGGTCGATCTTCCCGTCGCCATCCACATCGCGGGCGTTGGCCAGCCACTCGTCGGGCTCCTGGCCGTGAAGGTCCCAGGCGATCTTAATCCCCGGCACGGCCGCGAGGTCCGCCGCCGAGTTGACCTTGGCCATGTCCACGCGATAGACCGGCCCGAACTCGTCGGCCTCGACGGTGAAGGCCTTGCCGCCCTCTGCCGCCCTGGCGGGCGCGACGAATGTCAGCAGCAAGGCCACGCAGGCCGCCCACCAGGCCGCCCGCACCATCCCGCCTCGTCTGTTCATGATCCTGATAGGAAATTTGATTGGGCGTGGGAAGCGGCGGGGGCCCGGGGGGCGGAGGGGGTTGGGTGGAGGGGGGTCGTAGTCGATCATCTCGGTTCTCCTGAATGTCCGGTGTTAATAGGAAATCTGGAGCGAAAGGAGTCAGGTACTTTTTTGCCTTGGTTCTGGTTGCCGAAAGCGTTGTCGCAAAAAAGTACCTGACACCTTTCCCCTCCTGTCTTTGCTTACGAGTCGAAGAATACCCGACCTGCCCCCCTTCTCAAGAACAAAACATTCACGATGGAACCCGCGGGGTTTTGCGGATAAGACTTGACGGCCCGCGCGGGGGGAGGCATCATGCATGCGGGCGGTGATATGACCGTCGGGCGCGGGGGGTGCAGGGGAACGGCGTCCCGGGGCCCGCCACAGGCGGGTAAAATTCGCCCGCCACGGGCGGGTAAACTGCGCTCATCCCCGGGCTTTCAACGGCGCGACGGGCGGCTAAACGTGGCATGGGGAGAGCCCTTCATGAGACCGGTTGTCCGCGAAACCCGCCTCGAAGGCCTCACGGCTCGCCGAGGAAAGGTCCGCGATGTGTACGACCTGGGGAAGCGGATCCTCATCGTCGCGACCGACCGCATCAGCGCCTACGACGTCGTCATGCCGACCGGCATCCCCGACAAGGGACGCGTCCTCACGCAACTCAGCCTGTGGTGGTTCGAGTTTCTGTCGGACGTGACGGCCAACCACGTCGTCACGAGCGACATGGGCCGGATGCCCCAGGCCGTCCGCGCCCATGCCGATGTGCTCGAAGGCCGCTCGATGCTGTGCAGAAAAGCGGACGTCTTTCCCGTCGAGTGCGTCGTGCGAGGGTATCTGGCGGGGTCGGGCTGGCGGGAATACGAGGCCGAGGGCACGATCTCAGGGAGGCGGCTGCCGAAGGGCCTCGCGCAGTGCGACCCCCTGCCGGAGCCGATCTTCACCCCGGCCACCAAGGCCGACAGCGGACACGACGAGAACATTTCGTTCGACCAGGCGGCGGGAATCATCGGCAAGAAGGCGGCGACGGTGTTGCGGGACCGGAGCCTCGCGGTTTACCGGAAGGCCGCCGACTACGCCCGCGAGCGAGGCATCCTCATCGCGGACACGAAGTTCGAATGGGGCGAAGCCGACGGCGAAATCATCCTGGTGGACGAAGTTCTGACGCCGGACTCGTCGCGATTCTGGCCGGCCGACTCCTACGAGCCGGGCCACGACCAGCCGAGTTTCGACAAGCAGTACCTGCGCAACTGGCTCGACACGCTGGATTGGAACAAGACGCCGCCCGGACCCGAACTGCCGGACGACATCGTCTCGAACACCCGCGCGCGGTACGTCGAGGCGTACGAGCGGCTGACGGGGAAACGGTTCGAGTAGCACTACTACGCTGTGTTTTTCAACGCAGCCCAGAGGGCCCCTTTCTTACATGGGGAGAGCGCCGAGAACGCAGAGAACGGCACAAATTGGGTAAAGACGAAAAGGGAAGGCGGGCGTTGTTGGCTGCTGTTGGTTGTTACCCAGGCCTCGGCTTTCTCCGCGGTCTCCGCGTTCTCTGCGGTGAGATGGCGTTGTAGAAGTAGCCTCGGGCAAGGAGAGTCCTCTTGAGCGAACTGGTGGTGCGAACGGCGGGCGAATCCCATGGGCCGGCGATTGTGGCGCTCGTCGAAGGGTTTCCCGCGGGTGTCGCGGTGGACGTCGCGCGCATCGACGCGGACCTGGCGCGCCGGCAGGGAGGTTACGGGCGGAGCGAGCGACAGAAAATCGAAAAGGACCGCGTCGAGATTCTGGCGGGGGTGCGGCAAGGGCGGACGCTCGGCAGCCCTATCATTCTGGTGATCCGCAACCGGGACGCGCGGCTCGAGGAAGCACCGCCACTCTTGCGGCCGCGACCCGGACACGCGGACCTGGCCGGGGCGCTGAAGTATCTCGAACCCGACATGCGAAACATTCTGGAGCGCGCGAGCGCGCGGGAAACCGCCGGCCGCGTCGCCGCCGGGGCCCTCGCGAAGGGCCTGCTGGCGGAGTTCGGCATCGGGGTTCTCGCCTACGTGGTCCGCATCGGGCCGGCCGCGGCCAAGGCGCCGGACCGCCTGGACGAGTGCCGTAAGTGCCGCGACAAAAGCGACTTATATTCACCCGACCCGAAGGCGGACGCCCGGATGAAGGCCGCCATTGACGAGGCCCGCGCCGCGGGCGATACGCTCGGCGGCATTATCGAGTGCGTCGCCACGGGCCTCATGCCCGGCCTCGGCAGCCACGTCCAATGGACGCGGAAACTGGACGGGCGACTGGCGCGGGCCGTGATGAGCATCCAGGCGATCAAAGGCGTCGAGATCGGCCTGGGTTTCGCGGCGGGCGAACGCCCGGGCAGCCAGGTGCACGATCCGATCTTCTTCGACGCTTCGCAGCGCGAAGGGCCGGGGCTGGGTTTTGTCCGGCCGACGAACGGCGCCGGCGGGTTGGAGGGCGGCATGACGACGGGCCAGCCGCTCGTCCTCCGCGCCGCGATGAAACCGATCGCGACCCTCAAGACGCCGCTCGCCTCCGTGAACCTGAAGACGAAAGCGCCCGAGCCAGCCGCTTACGAACGCAGCGACGTGTGTGCGGTTCCGGCGGCCAGCGTGATCGTCGAGGCGGTGGTGGCGACGGAACTGGCGGCGGCGCTCGTCGAGAAGTTCGGCGGCGATACCTTGCGCGAAATGAAGGCTTCCTACGAGGCGTGGCGGCGGGCGGCCTTGGAACTCTGAACCACCCACGAGCGAAGATGGCCCTACGAAAGAAGCACGTCCGGCGAATCGTGTTCGTCCTGCTTTTTCTGCTGGTGCTCGGGCCGCTGGCGCTCCTCGCGCTCTACGGCTCGTGGGTCGGCAGCGGCGGCATGAATGCGGAGTACGGCCGTCGCCAGCCACATTGAACTCCTCTGGCGCGCGGGACCCGGGCACCTTGCCGTAGTCCTGGAGGACCTCGAGGCCGAGGCGAACGAGTTCGGGTGGTACGTTCGCGCGGCGCGGGGCACCGTGAAGATCGCGGGTTCTGATCCGGAGGCCACGCTGGCCGCCATCAATCAGCGCCTGGTCCAAGCGGAGACAGCGTCGCCGCTCGTGTCGCTCGTCGTCGAACGCCTCGATGCGGATTTGGACCTCGGCCCGGCGAGGCTCACGGGCGAGGTTGCCGCCGTCGCCCTGAGCGACACCAGAATCTTCCGCGTGACAATCTTCCCGCCGCTCAGCGCCGAGGCGGTCCGGTCGAGCACGGATACTCTCCTCGCTCCGAAGTGGACTGTGGCCATGTTTCTCGACCCGGCGTCGGACCGGGGGGTGTTCGGCGGCCTGAAAGTGGACGCCAAAGATGTGCCGGCCGCTGAGATCCGGCAACTTCTGGGCGAACCGAAGGAAGAGGCAAGCCGGACCGCGGGGACGTTCGACGTGAGCGTCCGCTGGCACTGGCCGGAGGGCGAGGCCGACAAGGCCACCGTTGCCGTGCGCGGCCGCGACCTCGAACTGGCGGATTGGACGCGAGACGTGCCCGGCGGCCCCATCACCGGCAAGGTTCCAGTGGACGCCGACTACACGAAGACAGGGGCCGGCCCCGGCCAGTT
>JAPLMM010000225.1 GCA_026387035.1 Planctomycetota bacterium | reverse complement strand
ACCCAGATTCGCCGCACGATGAGCCTTTCCGCCCCTTCCGCCGCGCGCGGAACTTTCCCTCGTCCAAAGCCTTCAGGCTCGCTCTTCACGGGATAACATCGACCCCCGGCATGGGGCCCCTTGAGGCAAAAAGCAGGGATGTGGCGGCTTATCGGACTTTGCGTCCCGCCGACCGTCGACCCAAGAGAAATGCAGGTCGCCGCGGCGACCGGCGCCTACAGGTGCAGGTGTTCCCGGACGTAGCCCAGGACGCTTTCGGCCCCGATCCGCTCCTGCTTCATCGTGTCGCGGTCGCGGATCGTCACGGTCCCGTCCTCGAAGGTCTGGCCGTCCACGGTGACGCAGAACGGCGTGCCGGCCTCGTCCTGGCGACGGTACCGCCGACCGACCGCCCCCTTCTCGTCGTAGAACGCCGCCAGGTGTCGCCGGCATTCCTCGTAGATCGCGCGCGCCTTCTCCGGCATGCCGTCCTTCTTCACCAGCGGGAACACCGCCACCTTGATGGGCGCCAGCCGCGGATGGAACCTCAGCACCGTCCGCTTCTGAGCCTTGCCGTTCTCGTCGGGCGCCTCGTCCTCGTCGTACGCCTCGCAGAGAAATGCCAGGAGCGCCCGGTCCACGCCGCCCGACGGCTCGATGACGTACGGCAGGAACCGCTCCTTCGTCTCGTCGTCGTAATACGTCATGTCCCGGCCGGAAAATTCCTGGTGCTGCTTCAGGTCGAAGTCCGTCCGATTCGCGACGCCCTCCAGTTCCGCCGTGCCGAACGGGAAGGCATACTCGATGTCCGCGCACGCCTTCGCATAGTGCGCGAGTTCGTCCTTCTCGTGGTCCCGGAGGCGCAGGCGGTCGCTCTTCAGGCCCAGGCCCACGTACCAATCAAAGCGGGCTTGGCGCCAATACTCGTACCACTTGTCCGCCTCACTCGGATGGCAGAAGAACTCGATCTCCATCTGCTCGAACTCGCGCGAGCGGAAGGTGTAGTTGCGAGGGTTGATTTCGTTGCGGAACGCCTTGCCGATCTGCGCGATGCCGAACGGCACCTTCAGCCGCGACGTGTCCAGAACGTTCTTGTAGTTCGCGAAAATGCCTTGGGCGGTCTCGGGCCGCAGGTAAACCAGCGACGCCGAGTCCTCCATGGCCCCGGCGTGGCTCTTGAACATCATGTTGAACCTGCGTGCGTCGGTCAGTTCGCCGCTGCACAGGGGGCAGCGATGAACAGGAAACCCTTGCTGCATCCCAGACCACGCCAAGGCAATTGCATCATCACCAACTTCACGTCGTTGCTTATTGCTGAGTTTTGCCTTCTCCAGAGCCTGTTCCTCGTTTTCAACTTCAATGCCGATAGATATAGCGGGCATTGGCGGAGTGGAATCGGGCTGGTGAAGGTTCGCTTGTCCAGACGGAGCGTCGCCGAGTGACTTTCCCCAGATTTCCCATTGGGCGATGGAGCCTCTTAAGGAACCACGCAGTATTTCCTTATCTCGTGCGCGCCAGAACCCAACTGTAAACACCTTGTCCGCCCGGAACCGCGCCTTGCACTGCTTGCAGTCCACCAACGGGTCGTTGAAGTTGACTACGTGTCCGCTCGCCTCCCAAACCTTCGGGTTCATGATGATGGCGGCGTCCACACCCACCATGTCGTCGCGGGTCGTGACGCAGTCGTGCCACCACGCGTCCTTGATGTTGCGCTTGAGTTCCACCCCCAGGGACCCGTAATCCCAGAAGCCGTTCAGGCCGCCGTAGATCTCGCTCCCGGGGAAGATGAACCCTCGCCGCTTCGCCAGCGCGACGATTCGCTCCATCTTGTCCTGCTCGGTTGCCATGCGCACCCCTTCGCCGCTCGCCAATCCCGGCGCGCCGGGACCGGCCGAAGTGCGGTTCCCGTGACCGGAACGGCCATCATAGCCCTCGCAGGTTGGCCGGTCAACGCTTTCCGCCCCCTCGGCGAACACGCCACGAATCTGGCCCGACTCGTTCAGGGCACCCGGGCGAGCGAGACCGCAATCCCGGCGCGCCGGGATTCCATGGCCCTTAACCTCGGACACTCCAACTGTAGGATTCTCCCGATTTTGCACTCTGCCCGGAGTGCGGGCGGGCTTGACTTTCGCCCTTTTATGAGGTATAGTGCCCTTGAGAAGGCTTTGAGTTTTCGAAAATCTGGTGAACGCGGGCGTGAGGGGTTTGGGTTGTCGCCTTGTCGGGACTCTACGCGGACGACGTGCTGGATGAGGTCGCGCGCGCCAACGACATCGTGGAAGTTATCTCTTCCTACTTCCCGTTGAAGCGTGCCGGCAAAGACTACAAGGCATTGTGTCCGTTCCATCCCGAGAAGACGCCCTCCTTCACCATCAGCCGGACCAAGCAGATTTTCAAGTGTTTCGGCTGTGGCCGCGGCGGGAGCGTGTTCAACTTCGTGATGCTGCGGGAGAACGTGACGTTCCCCGAGGCGGTTCGCATCCTCGCGGAACGGGCCGGCATCGCCCTTCGGCAACAGGCGGGACGCGGCAAGCCCGAGGGGCCAGGCCGAGATGTACGCAAGGCCCTGGAATGGGCGACGTTGTTCTTTGAGGGCAACCTGCGGCATCCGACGTTGGGGGAACCGGCCAGGAACTATTTGGCCGGCCGCGGGTTTAATAAACAGTCGCTGGAGGTGTTCCATCTGGGGTTCGCCCCAGCGGGTTGGGACAACCTCCTGAAGGCCGCGCAAGGGGAAAACGTTCCCGTGCGCCTCCTGGAACTTGCCGGGCTGGTCGTCCCACGCGACGACGGGTCCGGATGCTACGACCGGTTTCGGGGTCGGCTGATGTTTCCGATCACCGATGCCTTGAGCCGGCCGATCGGTTTCGGCGGCAGGAGCCTGGGCGACGAAACGCCCAAGTACCTGAACTCGCCGGAAACCGCGCTCTTTCGCAAAGCGGAGAATCTGTACGGGCTCCCGCAGGCCCGCGCCCACATCGAGCAGACGCGCCGCGCCATCGTCGTCGAGGGCTACACCGACGTCGCCATGGCCCACCAGGTGGGCGTCACGAACGTCGTGGCGACGCTCGGCACGGCGCTGACGGGCGAGCACGTGCGCGTTCTCAGGCGCTACGCCGACGAGGTTGTCCTCGTCTTCGACTCGGACGAGGCGGGGCGGCGTGCGGCCGACCGCGGCCTGGAACTTTTCCTCGCCGAGGACGTCTGTGTTTATGTGACGGCCCTGCCCGAGGGCAAGGACCCCTTCGACGTGTGCCGCGACGAGGGTTCCGGCGCGCCGGGATTCGAGCGGTATCTGGCCGGCGCCAAGGACGCGCTCGAATACAAGTGGGAACTCGTACGCCGGGAATTCGGCGCCGCCGCCAGCCCCGCCGCCCAACGCCGCGCGCTCGACGCGATGCTGACGACGCTGGCCCAGGCGCCCGTCTTCGCCAGCGAGGAGGCCAACGTCCGGCGGGACCTCCTGCTGGGCCGCATCAGCCAGGCGCTCGGCATCCGCTCCGAATCGCTCTGGGCGGAATTGAAGCGGATGCGGCGGCGCGCGCGACGGCCCGACGAGGCCGCCGCGACGCCCGAAACGCCGGCGGCCGGGCACGGCAAACGATGGATCGCCGAGAGGGAACTTTTGACGGCCCTCGTCTGCCGGCCCACGCGGGCCGACGACGTGGCCGGGCGCCTGCCACCCGAAAAAATCGACGACGCCGCCTTTCGGACTCTTTACGAGGCGATGCTGGCCCGGCCCGATCGGCGCGACCGCGACATCCAGGGCGTCCTGCGCGGCCTTGAGGACGCGGAACTGGCGAGCCTGGCGGTCCAGTTGTACGACCGCGGCGAGGCCATCGAGGCCTGCCGAAAGGAAACCGATACGGGAGGCGGCCCGCTGGCGCGGTTGCTCGACGAAACGCTGCGGACTCTCGAGGAACTGGCCGCCGAAGAGGAACTGGCGGCCCGAGGGCGGGTCGCGACCGAAGCCGGCGGCGACGCGCAGGCTTTCCGCGCATTCGCGGAGGCCCGAAAGAAGCAGCAGGGGTTTTTGCCCCCGGCGGCCAGGCGGTAAACCGCCGGCGGCGCCCGGGCGGCAATGCCGGCGAAGCCTGCATGAGGACGGTATGGACGACGTGAAACCGGAACGCGCGCAGACGCCTGAAGAGAAGATCCAGGCCCTCATGACGCTGGGCAAGGATCGGGGCTACCTGACGTACGAGGAGATGAACGACCGTCTCCCGGACGAGGTCGTCAGCCCCGACCGCCTTGACCGCATCCTGACGACGCTGGATGAACTCGGCGTGGACCTCATCGACGAGGCCGACGTCCCGCTCCGCGAGCGCGCCAGCCAGACCGCCAAGACGCCGGCCGAATGGGAAGCCGAGGAGCCCAAGGACCGCGCCGCCGTCATCGCCGCGCCCACCGAGGCCGAGGCTCGCAAACGCATCGACGACCCGGTGCGCATGTATCTGACGCAGATGGGCGAAATCCCGCTCCTCACGCGCGACCAGGAAATCTTCCTCGCCAAACGAATCGAACTGACGCGGAAACACTTCCGCCGAAAGGTCCTTCAGAGCGATTTCGCCATCTCCAGCGCCGTCCGCACCCTTCGCCAGGTCGAGTCGGGCGAACTTCCGTTCGACCGCACCATGAAAATCTGCATCTCGGAGAACCTCGCCAAGACGACGATCCAGCGCCGCACGCCGGAGAACCTGGCCACGGCCGAGAAACTCATCGAAGCCAATCGGGCCGATTACGAACGCCTGGTCGCTCCCCGGACGGGCCAGACCGAACGCGAGCGCGCTTCGCGCCGCATGCGCACGCGCCGACAAAAATGCGTCCAACTCCTCGAAGAACTCAGCCTCCGGACCTCCAAGATCCAGGCCATCATGAAAAAACTGGTGGCCATCCACCACAAACTCGAGGAGATCAGCCGCCGGCTCGACGAACTCGCCGACAGCGCCCATGACGGCGGCGAACGCGCCGCACTCGAGGAAGAGCGCGAAGGGCTTCCGCGGCTCGCGGGCGAAAACGCCGACCAACTCGCCGACCGCGCCCGACGCATCGAAAAGTGCTCCGGCGAGTATGAGGACGCCAAGCGGAAACTCTCCGGCGGCAACCTGAGACTCGTGGTCTCCATCGCCAAAAAGTACCGCAACCGAGGCCTCTCGTTCCTCGACCTCATCCAGGAAGGCAACACCGGCCTCATGCGGGCCGTCGACAAGTACGAGTACCGCCGGGGCTACAAGTTCTCGACCTACGCCACCTGGTGGATCCGCCAGGCCATTACCCGCGCCATCGCCGACCAGGCCCGCACCATCCGCATCCCGGTCCACATGATCGAGACGATGTCGAAACTCCGCAACATCTCCAAACGGTTCCTCCAGGACACGGGGCGCGAGCCCGGTCTGGAGGAACTCGCCGACGAGGCTTCCCTGCCCCTGGCCGAGGTCCGCCGCGTCCTGAAGATCAGCCGGCACCCGATCAGCCTCGATCGGCCCGTCGGCGAAAGCGAGGATTCCTACTTCGGCGACTTCATCGAGGACGAAACCGCCGAGTCCCCCGTCACCGCCGCCACCCAGGAGATGCTGAAGTCCAAAATCGATCACGTTCTGAAAACCCTGACCTACCGCGAACGCGAGATCATCAAACTGCGTTACGGCATCGGGGACGGCCAAACCTATACCCTCGAGGAGGTCGGACGCATCTTCCGCGTCACGCGCGAACGCGTCCGCCAGATCGAGGCCAAGGCCGTCCGAAAACTCCAGCATCCCGTCCGGAGTCGAAAACTCGAAGGGTTCCTCGACGAGAAATCGGAGGATGAGTTCAAGCAGGACCGATCGGAGGACGAGTTCAAGCAGGACCGACAGGACGAACCTTAAGAGTCCCGGCAAAGGCGGTCGAACGCCTTTTGCCGCTCGAGGCGGGGTCCCTCACCCCCGCCTCCTTTTTTTCGCCCGAAAAACTTGCGCCGCAGCGGGTCGTCAGATCCGCCGCGCCGTAGGGTTCCACGATCCCGCTTCCTCCGCCCGCCCTGTAGTATAACACTACAGGGCCCGCCTCCTACGCCTCGGCCCACGTCCGGCGCAAAACCTCCATCGCCGGCTTTAAGCCATTCTTCAGGTCCTTGACGCCCCCTTCGATGCTCATCCGGGCCGCATATCCGTTCGCCTTCAGACGCCCCAACTGCTGCTTCAGCCGATCCGGGTTCGACAGCGGGTCGCCCACATGCGAGTGCACCAGCAGGTTCTTGCACGCGTCCAGGTTCTCGAGCGGTTCGTTCATCGTCGTGAAGTGCCTGAGGTCCACCATGAGCGCGATGCCCTCGGCCCCCGCCTTCCGGATGTACCCCATCGCCTCGACCGTCGTGTTGGCGATATTCGTCTCGCGCGTCGGCAACGGTTCCAGGGCAAGCGTCAAGCCTTGTGCCGCCGCGATCGGACCCGCCAGCCCGAGCGCCGCAACGTATTGCTCCTCCGCCTTCGCGCGGTCCCATCCGTCCGGAATCTTCCGCGACCCCCCGGAACCCCACACGATAATCGACGAGCCGACGCGCTTCGCCCGCTCACACGCACGCGTCACGTAGGTCTTCAGCCGCTCCAGGTCCACCGCCGGGCCCGTGATTTTCAGATCCCCCGGCAGAAAGGAGTTGTAGGCCTCGATCCGGAGCGCGAGCGATCCCAGGTCCCCCGGCGGCGTCCACTCAGCCTCGTCTGGCTTCAGGAACGACCGCGCCGCCGCCTCGACGTAATCACAGCCCGCCTCCTTCAGAAGCGCAGCATTCTCGGGACCTGTGCAGACGCCGATCCGGATGCCCTTGGTTTTCCCGGCCTCGGCACCCCATATCCGGCCGGCCGCCAGCGTGCCCGCCGCCGCCCCTACCCCGACCATTGCGAGAAACTGCCGCCGGCTCATCGCGCCAACCATGATTTGCGTTCTCCCTGGCTGGGCGCCGTGGCGACCGCCGACAAGACCGCGTGCCCGTTCCGCCGCCCCTATACCTGGTCCGGAATGACGAACGGCGCCCGCTGGGCGCGCCGGACGTACTTGCTCGCCTCGGCCGCCAGGTCGCCCGTGACAACCTTCTTCTCGGGATCGAAGTCGACCCACGGCCCGAGGACGATCTGGGACTTCGCCAGGTTCACGCCGTTCGCCTCCAGGTGCGCCTTGAACCGCTCGAAGCACTCCGCGTGGGTGCTGTTGCCTTTGATCCGCTCGGCAATCTCGCCCGCCGGGCGCTCCTGGCCCAGGAGGTACGAAACGTTGGCCAGATGGAACGACGTATCCGACAGGTGTCCCTCGAGGATGTCGGCGTTCAGGTCCTCTTTCTTTCGGCTGCGGACGGCCTTGATGAAGTTGGCCTGATGGGAATCCGCCCCCGCGCGGCTGGGGAACTGCTTTATCTTCTCGCCTTTTTTGTCGTACATCCAACCCCCGCTGGCGCCCCCGACGTAATACCCGCCTTCGCAATCCACCACGACGCCGATCCGCGTCCCACGGTAGTTGTCCATCGCCGAGTCGCCCGTCTTCCGCGGCAGGCCGCGCACCTCGAAGAGGATCGGCACCGGCTTGTAGTCGATGAACGCGATCTGCGTGTTCGGCGTTTCGGCATCGTCGCCGTGAACGAACCGCCCGCCGATGCTCATCGCCCGCGCCGCCGGGGCCGTGTAGCCGCCCGCCCACCGGCACATGTCCATCTCGTGGATGCCCTGGTTCCCGATGTCCCCGTTCCCCGTGTCCCAGAACCAGTGCCAATCGTAATGCAGTTTCTTGCGCATCAGCGGTTTCTTCGGCGCCGGACCGCACCAGAGGTCGTAATCCACTTCCGGCGGGATGGGCGTCGGCTCCGTCACCTTGCCGATGCTCCTGCGTGGCTTGTAACAGAACCCCCGCAGGCACACTATCTTCCCCAGGTTTCCCGCACGGATCCACTCGAACGCTTCTCTGAGGCCCGCGTTCGACCGGTGTTGCGACCCGCACTGCACGATCCGATTGTATTTCCGCGCCGCCTCCACCGCCTGGCGGCCCACCCAGATATCGTGCGAGATCGGCTTCTCGACGTACACGTCCTTGCCCGCCTGGCAGCCCCAGACGACGATGAGCGAGTGCCAGTGGTTCGGCGTCGCCGTTGCCACGCAGTCCACGTTCTTGTCGTCGAACACCTGCCGCACGTCCTGGTACCCCGCCACCTTGACGCCCCGCCCATCGAGCCGAGCCACCTCCGCGTCCAGAATCCGCTTGTCGCAATCGCACAGGGCCGTCACCCGCACCCCTTTCATGCCGGCGAACGCCGAAATGAGCACTTTGCCGCGATCACCGAATCCCACGACGGCCACGCGGATATCCTCGTTCGCCCCCAGGACTCGGGCATACGGCCGGCCGAAAAGCACCACGCCCGCCGCTATCGACCCCGCCAGAAACTCCCTGCGCTTCATCCTCATCCGCCGTCTCCTTCCCCAAAAGGTCCCAGGACCCTTGTTTTTCTGTTCTCGGGGGCCCACAAAACGACTCCCTCCCTTTTTCTAATAACCCTCATGCGCTTGGCTTGTGCCGCCCTTTCTCCCGTCTTCCGATCCCGCCGGCCGGCGGCGCAGCACTGCGATTTCACGCACCCATTGTTACCAGACAGTTTCCGCACCGTCAAGGTTTTTGTCGTCCTGGCCACCGCCGTCGCCCCCCGCGTCGTCCGCCCCTCGCCGCTGCCTTCGCCATTCTGCGGTTGGTTATTCGGTATTCGTCATTCGCGGTCGGCGTCCGCCTCCGCCCGATTCCTCTTGATTCCCCCCGGCGCAGAGGGTATAAGGTTCCCCGGTCCTTTGTCATCCGGGAGGTGCCGTGGCGGAACTGGTCCTGGATAGATTGCGCGAACTTCAGGAGGCCGACCAGGAACTCCGCCGACTCCAGGGCCGCAAGGCCGCCCAGGACAGGTCCGTCCGCATTCGTGCCGAGCAGATCGAGTCCCACCAGCAGCACATCGAAGCCATCCGCAAAAAACGCCATGACGTCCGCGTCAAGGCCGACCTCAAGGAACTCGAAGTCCGCCAGAAACGCGCCGACATCGAACGCCTCAAGGGCCAGCAACTCCAGATCAAGGACAACCGCCAGTACCAGATCCTCCAGAACGAAATCAAGTTCGCGGAACTCGCGATCGGCAAATTCGAGGACGATATCCTCAACGATTACGAGGACATCGAGACCATCGACCGCGAACTCGCCCAAGCCCGGGAGGAACTGAAGCAGCACCAGCAGGAACTCGAAACCCTTCGCCGCAAATGCGAGGCCAAAAAGGATACCGTCGACGCCGAAATCCAGACCTGCCGCGCCAGACGAAATGAAATCGCCGCCACACTCCCCCCCGACGTCGTCCGCCAGTTCGACCGCATCGCCGACCGCCTCGACGGCGAAGCCCTCGCCGCCGTCGTCCTGGACGAGGTCGAGGGAACCTACGTCTGCACCGGATGCAATATGTCCGTCACCCAGAACACCTACGTCCAACTGCGTGGCCGGATCGAAAAACTCGTCACCTGTCCCAACTGCACGCGCATCCTGTACGTGGAAGGCTCCTGATGCCCGCCGATTCGCCGACCCCAGCCGACCCGCCGCAACAGCCACCGAAAAAAACCCGGCACCTCTTCCTCTACGTCGACGGCGCCGCCTCCGGCAACCCCGGACCCGCCGGCGCCTCGGCCATCGTCAAGGACGAAGACGGCACGACGCTCCTCGAAAAGGCCCGCGCCTTCGGCCCGGCCACGAACAACGTCGCCGAGTACCAGGGGCTCCTTCTGGGCCTCGAACTGGCCGCCCAACTTAAGCCCGACGTCCTCACTATCCGCAGCGACTCCGAACTCCTCGTCCGCCAGGTCGCCGGCCAGTACAAGGTCCGCGCGCCCCATCTGAAACCGCTTCTCCGCGAGGCCCGGCGACTCCTCGCGCCTTTCGCGACGGTTGAGATCGAGCACATCCCCCGCGGCCAGAACGCCGAGGCCGACAAATTGGCCCGCAAGGCCCTCGAGAAGGCACGCAAGGTGGACGCCGAGTTGCCCCCCGAGGCCCGCAAGAAGCCGCACACGAAAACGTTTCGCCTGAAGTGAGCGTCGCACCGGTTTTGCTGGAACTTCCGCGCGGACGGCTCATCGAAGTAGCCATAGGGCACGCCGCCCCGACAATCTCCGATGAGAACCATGAAGCCGAAATCACTTCGCGCATCCCTCACCGTGTTGATCCTGGCGGCCGCGATCCTCGTCGTGCCGCTGGCCTGCCTGAAGGCAACCGGTGGCAAACCAGCCCCGGCCCCCGAATCACCCGCCGAGGCGGTAGCGAAAGCGGATGAGCCGCCGTGGGGCGAGGCGGTCCAGGGCGTCCAGGTGCGGCTGCGGGCGGAGAAGACGCAGTGGAAGGCCGACGAGACGCCGACGCTAATGCTCGACGTCGCCAACCGGACCCAAGGCATGGGCGTTCTTGTGCTTTACCTGGCTGGCGCAGCTAGCCGTGTGGAGATAGATGGCTGGTGGTACAGTTGGACGGAGCCGACCGAGATCACCCCCTCGACGCCGCCGCGCGTATGGTTATCGAAAGGGTCCCAGACGAGCAAGGCACTGGAAATCCCCTTGAGCGACAAATGGGGGCCGCACATGGAGAGGGACAAGGCCGACCTGCAAGGTCGGCTCCAGCCGAACAGCCCCGGCCTTCATTTGGCCCCCGGCATACACAAGGTGCGGGTATCCTTCTGCCCCGATACGGCCTACGGATATAGAGAGCCGCCCTCGGCTGTCAGCAACGCCGTCGAGATCGAAATCCTCCCCGCCGCCGCTGAAGCTCCGGTGGGCAAGCCCGCCGAGGCCAAGCCGCCGGCGAACCGATAGTGCAACCATTCCTTTGCCACGGGCTGGTTTTGGTGGTATCATAGAAGTGGAGTCCGGCGAGCGGGCAATGCGGCCGCCTGTCCCGAGCGATCGGGGCGGGAGGAAAGTCCGAACTCCACAGGGTACGGTGGTCGCTAACGGCGACCGGGCGAAAGCCCAGGGAAAGTGCCACAGAAATCAAACCGCCGATGGGCTCGCCACAAGCGGGCCACAGGCAAGGGTGAAACGGTGCGGTAAGAGCGCACCGCCCTCGTGGTGACACGGGGGGCACGGCAAACCCCACCGGGAGCAAGGCCAAATAGGGGGCGATGGTGCGGCCCGCACCGCTCGAGCCCCGGGTTGGCCGCTCGAGTCGGCCGGCAACGGCCGACCCAGACACATGGCCGCGTCTGCCGTCGCTTCGGCGAAGGCGGAAACAGGATTCGGCTTACGTCCCGCTTGCCGGCCTCTTTCTATTATCGCCCAGCCGCTTTTCGGGCCGACTTGACTTTCTCTCAAAGCGCGGTATACTATCCCGTAGAAAACGCTTTAAATTGCCGCCCTTCGCGGGCGCAAACATACCTTCGCAGGGGCCGCGTGCGAGGCGCGGCTCCGAGGTGTCAAACTGTATATCGAGCGTCGCCTGTGCCGGCCGGAACAAGTCCCAATCCGTAAGGGGGCTTTTCCTTCTGCGCGGGAGATCCTGCAGTACCGTACGCGTAAACCGGGACACCCGGTAAGAGGTTAAAAACAAGGGGGAAAACACCAGGAAGGAGACTTAGTATGAGAGCAAGAACAATGTTGTGGCTTTTCGTAGGTTGCATCGTCTTGGGGGGCATCGGGACCCGTGCCTTTGCCGTGACCGACGACATGGAGCAGGATCTCTGGACCCTGGGGCACGTGCCGGGGTATGACGGCACCTGGGCGGCGGAGTACTCGACCGTCGATAAGGTATCGCCCGAGCGATCCATCCGCCTCCTGCTGTCCGGCGGCGGGCAAGCTGGCCATGACGGCGACGCCGTCTCCGCCGTCCGCCAATTCGACGGAAACCTTCTGGGCCGGCGCCTCCAGGTCAAGTACAACATCGCCCAGCAGACCGATGTTGCCGATGACTGGGGCGGGATGCACGGCTCGGCCGACGTGATCGTGTCCGTCCTGGACGCGACCGGCACGCCGCTCGGCTCCCGGACGTATCGGCTCGCCTGCAGCGACCTCCACGAGAAGCCCACCTGGTACGCCCACATGGGCGGCAACGCAGGATCGCCCTGCCACCAGACCGTCAACATCACGTACATCGGGACCCCTGACGCGGGCGGCGAATACGAACCGGGGCCCGGCTGGCAAACGCTCGACGTGGCCCCCGCCGAGGACATACTCGTCGATTGGACCAGCGTCGCGTCCGTCCAGGTCAAACTGGTCGTCAATTCCTGCTTTATGCACCTGGACACCTTCGAGGTCTTCTTCGATGACCTCAACCTGACGCCCGCCCCGGCCACGGTGGACATTGATCCCAACACCCTCGACCTTAAGAGCCAAGGCAAGTGGATCACCGCTTACATCACGCTGCCCGAGGGCTACGACGTCGGCGACATCGATATCAGCACCGTCCAACTGGACGGCATCATCGCCGCCGCCTGGGGAGATGACTGCGAGGACGACGCGCTCATGGTCAAGTTCGACCGCGAGGCCGTCATCGCCCACCTCAAGGGTGAAGGCCTCACGTTGCCGACCAACGTCACTCTGAAGGTGACCGGCGGGATCGGCGACCTCCTGTTCGAGGGCTCCGACACGATTCGGGTCATCGAGCCCCCCAAGCCGCCCGCCGGACCGAAGGGCGGCAAGGTCAAATAGCAGGCGTACGGGCACAATCACCTCATCACGAGGTGGCGAACCGCTCCGATCGTTGCGCGGTGGGCGACTCCGCCCACCGCGTCCTTTTTGCCATACCCAACTTACGAACGCGGGCGATTGTGGATAACTTTTTGGCGCGCGTTTTGGGGGGTATTTTCGGGCGGTTTTTTGGAACCCATAGGCCCTGGCGCTGGCGCTGGCGTCCGGGGGGTTTTTTCACTGCACGGGACCCGAATGTTAAGATGGGCTAGCGCGGATTTAGTGCCTTTTTCGACTTTTTTCACGTTTTTGGTGCGGTTTTTACCGGTTTTTGTGCCCTTTTTCGCACTTTTCCCATCCATGTCATGTGCATACCTTTATGTGCATAACTTCCCGCGGACGCACGTAAGTCGCATTGGGCGGGGGAATCTCGCATTTGACAAAGAAACAGCCGAGGCAACGCGTAACGCGTTGTCCGGACGTGGTTTAACCGCAAAGCCGTGTTTTAACCGCGGAGACCGCCGAGAACGCCGAGAACGGCGAAATTGGGGGGCAGGGAGGGGCTGGACGATTGCGGATTGCGGTCGCCCCGGCGACCAGGGATTGCGGACCCGCCGTCGCCGAAGGCTATGGCGGGCAGGTTGCGGAGTGAACGGCAAAGCGGCGTTCGCGACCTGCGGTCTCAAGCCTCAAGCCTTGCTACTCTGCGAAGTGGCGACCCTGCTCTGCAAAGCCCGCTACGCAGGGCAGAAAAGAGAGCGCCGCTTCCAGCCTTCGCAGCCGATGCTGCTTCGGCGGAGTAGGCTCGCTACGAAGCACGAGCAAGCCTGCCGTTGACGCGTGTCCCCCGAATTTCCCGAAAAAGTAGCATGTCCCCTTTTTCCCTGTCCCCTTTTTCCCCAAGAAAAATAGTATTGTGTCCCCCGAATTCACCCAGGAGGATGAATTCTGACTCAGGACGAAAACGGCGTCAGGAACTGTTGTTCATTGGGCTCAGTCTAGAGGCCAGGCGGGGATGGCGGCGTCAATGGCGGCCATGAGGCGGATGGTTTCGGACAAGGCGACGATCACCTTCTGATAGTGGTTCAGGTCTTCGATGGAAAGGCAACGGGCTCGGCGGTCTTTGAGCCACTTTTCGGCAACCTGGTAGCCGCCGATGCAGAACTCCCAGACGTCGGGGGGGACGCCGTCGAAGTATTGGCGGTCGTTGATGTACACACGGCCGGCGGCGGTTGGCGCGGCGGGTGCGGAGACCCGCCGCGCTTTTTCCTGGCTGTGTAGCGCGGGGCCTTGTGCCCCGCGGTCTTGGGCGCGAGGGGCAAGCCCTCGCGCTACTTCCTCGGCCGTTTTGTATTTCGGGTGGCCTTTGGCGACGAGATGGTCGCCGTCCACGGGGTAGGCGGTGCTGAAATCCTGGACCTTGGGCGACTCCAGGAGATGGAGGGCGACGAGTTCGGCCCCCAGGTCGCAGAGCGTGCAGAAGAGTTTCTTGTCGGACGTCAGGGACAGGCGGGGAAAATCGGTCTTGAGGAACTCGGCGTAGCGTTTTCGGTAGGTTGGGCAGTGGAAGACGGCATAGGCGTAGTGGAAGATGTCTTCAGGGCCGAAGGTTTTCTTGCGGTCCCCCGCTCCGTCGCTTATGAACCGGAGTCCCAGTTTTTCGGCGAAGGCTTCGACAAACTTCGGCTCGAGGTTGGGGACCCGGCCGGCCTTGCCTACCGGCCAGGCCGGCGCGTGCTCCATTTCTTTCTGCTGCTCGCGTCCAGATTCGCGTTCGGGGTAGAGGTAAAGAGGCAATAAGCAAGACTGCGTTGTTGACTCACCACACTTGGTTTCCATGATCAATCGAGTGCAGAAAAAATGATCGGGAGACGGAGATTTATTACTGCGCGCCGAGATGAGGCCCAGGTTTTCGCCTTGGAGAATGTGGCGCATGACTTCGCGGCGTGAGCGTTCAATCAGCGCGTCATGGTAACAAAGCCAGCGGGCATCAAAGGGGCGATACAGGAAGGGCACAATGGTTTTCGCCCAATCTTCATCTTTGCGCAAGGCTTCTTGGGCACCGGACACGGTCCAGCCGGTTTTATCTTTGAGATTAAAGCGCATTGCGGCATCGTACAGCGCGCTTTGCATGAATGTCTTTATGCGGTCCTCCAATGTGCCACGGTAGGAGTCCACGACAAAGTCATCTCGACTTGTAACTACGCCAACGCTGCTGATGGGAAGTGCGTCGGGGAGGCTCCAGCCCTGTTCATATTCTGCTGCGCGGTCGGTGTCCCGGGGCACAAAGAGGTAGAAGGGTGCGCGCGGCTCAAGGTCGGCCCAGTCCGTATCGGAGAGGTTCCGCTCAAAGAGTGCGGCGTGCTTGGCCTCCCGAAGGCCCCAAAGGTCGGCGTGATGAACGCGGGCGGGTTCGCCCTTGCGGGAACCGTCTTTGACGAAGATGCCTATGGCGACGCCCTGCTGGATGTCGAAAACGTTTTCGTCTTTTGAGCCGTCTGGAGAGGTTTCTTTCTTCCGATAGTTGCCATGCAGGTCCAGAATATAGATATCGTCGAAGGATTTCATCAGGCTTTGGCGCATGCCGCGAAAGGTGGGGTTGTCGAGGTAGGCGTGGTTGGTGACGAAGGCAAGGACGCCGCGCCCTGTTTCTCCGATTCGCCACTGTCCGAAGCGGATGAACTTGACGTAATCGTCCTGGAGCCACTTGGGGTTTTTTTCGCCCAGGGGCGCGCCGTCACACTCGAAATAAGGCTCGAGTTGACGGCCGATCCAGGTTTTTTCCTTTCGGGGTTTGCCCTTCACCTCGACCCAGCGCCAGGAAGCGTTTGCTGAATGGCCGGAATAAGGCGGATTGCCCAGGACAAGCATAATGGGTTTTTGGGTCTTGACGTCGGCGGCGGCGTTGGCTTCGTCGGCGATCCACTGGGCCCAAAGGTGGTCGCTTCTCTTGACGGCTTCCTCGAGGGTGTTGGTGAGGTAAACGCCCAGGCGTTCGTCGGTGTCGAACCGGTAGCCGAGGTCCTTGAGTTCAATCCCCAGTTTCATATGGGCGACGGCATACGGGGCCATGAGGAGTTCGAAACCGAAGAGGCGCGGGAGGAGTCGCTCGGCGACATATGGCGAGAATGTTCCGCGCTGGCCGCGGCCCTGGATGGCGTCGTAGATAGCCCGGATGACGAAGAAAAGGAAGGTGCCGGTACCGCAGGCGGGATCGAGAATAAAGACCTCCGGTTCGGCGAGCCCCTGTTTTTTGCTGAATCGCTCGCGAAGGATGTGGTCGGCGCTTCGGACGATGTAGGAGACGACAGGCTCGGGTGTGTAATAAACGCCGCGCATTTCTCGGACTTTGGGGTCGAAGGCGGCAAGGAAGGTTTCGTAAAAGTGGACGATGGGGTCTTCCTTGCGTGTTCGGCGTCCGAAGTCCTTGAGGATTTCGGAGAAGTCGGCCTGGCCGATCGTGTCGGCGATGTCGGTGACGACCCAGGCGACGGATTGGTCGAGTTGTGGGCCCGCGATCTCGGTAAACAGGCGGCGCAGAAAAGGGTTGGTCCTGGGGATGTCGAAGACGGCGCGCTCGCGAGAGAAATCGGGCTGGCCGGGGTTCTGGGCGCGAGCGGCAAAGAGGCCGTAAGCGACGGTCTGGGCGTACATGTCGGCGAACTGGTCGGGGGAGAGGTCGTGGATAAGGGTCTCACGGAAGGCGTCGAACTGGGCGTGGAGGTGGCCCTTTTCGCGTTCGGCCCTAAAGGTGGCGACGATGAGGTCGCGGAGTTCCTGTGCGAGGTGTGCAAGGCGTTCGGCAAGAGCCTTGGGGCGCGCGATGGAGGGCGATTCCTGGGAAAGGAAAGCCTCCATGAGCGCAAGGACATCCTGGGGTCCACCGGGGGAGGGGTTGATGCGTCCGTGGGAATCGGCCTCGCCGAGGCGGGCGGCGCGGCGGCGCTCGCCGTCGGTGTACCAGCGGAACTCCAGGAAGTCGGTGAGGATCAGGTTGGTGAATCGGTCGCGGTAGCGTTTGAGTTGTTCGGAGCGTTCGGCTTCGTCGAGGCTCTTACCGATGTCCTTGGCTTCCACGTAGCCGATGGTGCGCTGGCCCCGGCGAATCAAAAAGTCAACGCTGGCGTCGGGGATTCCCGCCGGTTCGATGGTGACGGTGAGGCGGCGGTCGAGGGCGCGAAGGAGCGCTTCGAGGGCGGGGTAATGGCTGCGCTCGGAAGCGTTGCCGGCGCGGAGTTGGGTTTCGAGCGCCTTCAGGTACGGCTTGAATGCGTCGAGTGGCATAAGACCCCCGCATGGAGCGGAGGGATTCTCGCATGAGCATCGGGGAACTGCAAGGGGGAAGGGGGGGGAACGATTGCGGATTGAGGCCCGCCTCTGCCCCTTCGACAGACTCAGGGCTACGGCGGGTAAAATTGCGGATTGAACAGACGACGGCAACGGCCCACGGCAGGAGCACTGTTGCATTGCGGAACGCGGAATGAACGGCAAAAGGCAACGGCGCGCGGGGGGCGAAAGGCGAGCGGCGGCGGAGGGACACCGCGCAGTACCACGAGGCCCTTGGCAACGTGACGCCGGATAATGTATACTACGACTGTGACCTGCGATCTGCCGGGAATCGCCACGGCCCTCGCGATTCCTGGTGCGTGCGACCCGGCGAGCCGATAGAATGTCGGCGACCCTTGTTACCCACAGGATGGCAAGGCCGATGGCTGCCGTGGCTATAGAACCCGCTTCCAAGGAGCACCCCATGCCATGCCCGCATTCGCACTTCATCTGCAACCTGGCGGCAATCCTCGCGCTCCTGCGTCGGCGTGCGGTGTTTCTCAGTCTTGTCCTCTTGCCGTGCGTCGGAGTCGCCGACGTTGCCCTCGCGCAGCCGGCCGCGCCTGCCGCTTCCGTCCGCACCCCGATGACGGAAGAGGAAGCCCGGCAGTGGTACGACCGACAGCCTTGGCTGATGGGCTTCAACTTCGTGCCCAGTACCGCCGTGAACGATACCGAAATGTGGCAGGCCGAGACCTTTGATCCCAAGACCATCGACCGTGAACTGGCCTGGGCCGAAGGGCTCGGCTACAACTCCTGCCGGGTCTTCATCCAATACATCGTCTGGAAACAGGACCCCAAGGGCCTCAAGGACCGCTTCGGCCAGTTCCTGTCAATCGCCGAAAAACACAAGATCAGCGTCATGCCGGTCCTCTTCGACGATTGCGCCTTCGACGCCGGCCGCGACCCCTATCCCGGCAAGCAAGATGATCCGGTGCCGGGCACGTCCAACGCCCGCTGGGTGCCCAGCCCCGGGTTGAAGTTAGTGACGGACAGGTCGGCGTGGCCCGAGTTGGAGAAGTACGTCAAGGACATGGTCGGCAGTTTCGGCAGCGACAAGCGCATTGTGCTCTGGGACCTTTACAACGAACCCGGCAACTCCGGGATGAGCAACAAGAGCCTGCCGCTCGTCGAGGCGGCGTTCGATTGGGCGCGCCAAGCCAAACCCTCTCAGCCTTTGACCGTCGGCGTTTGGGGCGGCACAAAGGAACTCAGCGATAAGCAGATCGAACTCTCGGATGTAATCAGTTTCCATTTCTACGGCAACAATGACGGTATGCAAAAGCGCATCGCCGATCTCAAGAAGCACGGCAGGCCCGTCCTCTGCACCGAATGGATGGCGCGGACGACGGGCAGCAAGTATGAGACGGAACTGCCTCTGCTGAAGCAGGAGAAAGTCGGCTGCTACAACTGGGGCCTCGTCAACGGCCGCACCCAGTGCCAGTATCCGTGGGGCTCGCCGAAGGATGCACCCGAGCCGAAAGTGTGGTTCCACGATCTGCTGCGGCGGGACGGCGTGCCCAAGAACCCGGACGAGGTGGCGTTTATCCGCAAGTTCACCAACGCTCCCGGCACAAACCGCCTCCAGCCGCTCTTCGACTTCCCGGTTCGGGACACCAGCGTCTGCCTCGGCCCGGACGAGACCTACTATCTCATAGGCACCACCGGCGCTCCCGCCTGGTGGAAAACCAACGAGGGTATCCGGATGTGGAAATCCAAGGATCTGAAGACCTGGGAACCGCTGGGCCTCGTCTGGTCGTTCGAAAAAGACATGACTTGGCAGAAGAAGCGGGGAGAGAATCAGGCTATCTGGGCGCCGGAAATTTACTTCTTCAACAAGACGTTCTGGATCGCCTACTGCGTGAACTACCGGGGCACCGGCATCCTCAAGAGTTCCACCGGGAAACCCGAGGGACCCTATGTGGATATCAAACCCGACGGCCCGCTTACCGGCGAGATAGACGCTTCACTTTTCCGCGACGATGACGGCAAGGTATACTTCGTCTACCAGAACGGCAAGATCGCGCGCCTGAAAGACGATATGAGCGGTTTGGCCGAGGAGCCCAGGTTGCTGAAACCCGCCAACGCCGGCCGCGTCGGCTTTGAGGGGGCGTTCCTTTTCAAGGCGAACAACCGCTATTACCTGTCTTGCGCGGATTTCATCGACGACCGCTACCATTGCTACGTCGCCAGTTCCAAGGATCTCTACGGTCCCTACGGCGACCGCTATCTGGCAGTCCCGCATGGCGGGCACAATATGTTCTTCATGGATAAGGATGGTAACTGGTGGAGCACGTTCTTCGGCAACGACGGCGACGCCCCGTTCCGGGAGAAGCCGGGCCTGTTGCGCATCGAGTTCGGCCTCGACGGGGAGCCCAGGCCGGTGCCCATCAGATAGAATCGCGCCACAAGAGCCGGGAAATGCCGGCCAAGGCCACCACGATGCGCCACGCGGAAGCCGTGAACCAAACTGTGATCTGCGATCTGCCGGAAATCGCCACGGACCTCGCGGTCGAGGTTGTGGCAATGACCCGTTGAGAGGAATGGGCCTCATGGAAACGGAAAGGAATCGCACTATGAACACAAGCGTCAGCCGGATCAGCGCAGGCAAGAGGACCCTCGCCGTGTCGCTGTCTGCTCGTAGAAGCAACCTGATCCAAAGCATGGGCGCCCTGCTCTTGCTGGCGTTGTCGGCTCACGCCGCCGACGCAACAGAGTTTCACGTTTCGGTCAACGGAAGCGATACCAACGACGGCTCCGCGTCCAAACCCTTTAAGACGATTTCGGCGGCCGCACAGGCTGCGCAACCGGGCGATGGGATCACCGTGCATGAGGGAATCTATCGTGAACGAGTGACCCCGCCGCGCGGGGGCGAATCCGACGCGAAGCGCATCGTCTATCAAGCCGCTTCAGGCGAGAAGGCCGAGATCCGGGGGTCGGAAGTCGTCAAGAACTGGGTGAAAGTTCAGGACGAAGTCTGGAAAGCGACACTCCCCAATGCATTCTTCGGCGGCTTCAATCCCTACAGCGACCTTATCCACGGCGACTGGTTCAATGGCAGGGGGCGGCAGCATCACACGGGCTCCGTCTATCTCAACGGCGAATGGCTTGACGAGGCAGCTAAGAGGGAGGATGTCCTGAAACCCGCGGGAAACACCCCGCTCTGGTTCGGAGAAGTGGACCAGGAGAACACCACGATCTGGGCGCAGTTCAAGGGCGTCAATCCCAACGAGCAACTGGTGGAGATCAATGTACGTCGGACGGTGTTCTACCCGGAAAAGCCGGGCATGAACTACATCACCGTGCGCGGCTTCATCATGCGCCATGCGGCAACCCCATGGGCGCCCCCCACGGCCGAGCAGATCGGTTTGATCGGCACGCACTGGAGCCAAGGCTGGATTATTGAAAACAATGTGATCTCCCACTCCAGATGCACGGGGATCGCCCTTGGCAAATACGGAGACGAGTGGGACAACAAGTCAGCCAATTCGGCCGAGGGCTATGTCAAGACCATCGAGCGCGCCCTCGAGAACGGCTGGAACAAGGAAACCATCGGCCACCACATCGTGCGTCACAACACCATCTCCCACTGCGAGCAGGCGGGCGTCGTCGGCAGCCTGGGCGCTGCGTTCAGCCGGATCACCGGCAACACCATCCATGACATCCATGTCCGGCGGCTGTTCACCGGCGCCGAAATGGCGGGCATCAAGATCCACGCCGCCATCGATGTCGAGATCAGCCGGAATCGCATCTACCGGACATGCCGGGGACTGTGGATGGACTGGATGGCCCAGGGAACACGGATCACGGGCAACCTGTGCTATGACAACAGCGCGGATGACCTTTTCATGGAGGTCGACCACGGGCCGTTTCTGGTGGACAACAACCTGTTCCTGTCCGGCGTCAGCCTGAGAGACTGGTCCGAAGGAGGCGCCTATGTGCATAATCTGATGACCGGGAAAATATCCAGCCGGCCGGATGGGCGATCCACGCCCTACCATCAGGCGCACGCGACGGCACTGGCCGGTATGAGCAACCTCAAGGGAGGCGACAACCGTTTCTACAACAACATCCTGGTGGGCGGAGGCGAGCCTCCGACCGACGCGCCCCAGGGGGACAAGAAGCCCCCGCCCGCCGCCGAATTCGGCCTGTGGGTTTACGATGCGAGGGAGTACCCGCTGCAGACGGGCGGCAACGTGTATTACAACGGCGCCCGACCCTATTCCAAGGAAACGAACCCGCTCGTGCCGTCGGGGAGCGATCCCAAGGTCAGGGTCGTGGAAGAAGGCGACAGGGTCTTTGTTCATTTCACCGCCGGCCCGGAGTTGGAGCAAGCGGTCACCACGCTCGTCACGACCGAGCTTCTCGGAAAAGCCGTGATCTCCAAACTCCCCTATGAAAACCCCGACGGTTCGCCGTTGACCCTTGACACGGATTACTTCGGCGCGAAAAGAAAGGCAGCGCGTCCCACCGCCGGACCTTTCGAGCATCCCGGCCAGGGAGACATGAAACTCAAGGTCTGGTGACTAAAGGATGAGATATGAACACTGTCCGTCGAGGTGAATCCGCCCTCTCCGGCTCCGGCGACACCCTGGATGTACTGATCCCCTCCCCGTGAATTAGTCCAGGTTTTGTGAGAGAATTCCATCAGCCGGAGGGCCGGAAAGGATTCTCGATGAAGCCGCGGCCCCGGCGGGGTCATTCCGAGGAGTCCTGAACGGGCGGAAGTCTCCGGCGGTTGCGCATACCGGGAGAAGACTGCCGCACCCCCGGAATCGCCCGGCGTCCGCATAGGGGAATCTCGCCGAGAGCATGGGTTGAACTTGCCCGCCGCTTCGGCTATAATTTCGGCCCCCGCTGACAGGCGGGCACAACGAATACGAAGGGGTTCGCCGTGCCAAAGAAGGACGCGACGCAGCCGAAGAAAAACGACCTGCTGGTCATCGCCGGGGCGGGCGGCTTCATCGCCGGCGCCTTGGTGCGGTATTTCCATGACCGCGGTTTCACGCGGATCCGGGCCGTCGACAAGAAACCTCTCCACGACTGGTACCAGCGGGTGCCCGGCGTCGAGTGCCTGAGCCTGGACCTGCGGGAAGAGGCGAACTGCCGGCGGGCGTGCGAGGATGCGGTGGAGGTGTACAACCTGGCGGCCGACATGGGAGGCATGGGCTTCATCGAGCGGTTCCGCGTCGAGTGCCTGCGCAGCATTCTGATCAACACGCACATGATCGAGTCGGCGTACCGCGCCGGCGTCCGGCGGTATTTTTTCTCGTCCTCGGCCTGCGCCTACAACACGACGCTGCAGCAGGACCCGAACGTTCGGGCGCTCCAGGAGTCGGACGCCTATCCGGCGATGGCCGAGCGCGGCTACGGGTGGGAGAAACTAATGTCCGAGATGTTCTGCGAGGAGTACTGGGCGGAGCGGGGCCTGGCGACGTTCATCGCGCGGTTTCACAACGTGTACGGCCCGTACGGGACGTGGGACGGCGGCCGCGAGAAGGCCCCCGCCGCCCTCTGCCGCAAGGTCGTTGAGGCCAAGGACACGGGCGCCGGCGCGATCCAGATCTGGGGCGACGGCCGGCAGACACGCAGTTTCATGTATATCGATGATTGCATTCACGGCATCGACCTCATCATGCACTGCGAGGACCTGATCGCCACGCCCCTCAACCTGGGGTCCAGCGAACTGGTCTCCATCAACCAGTTGGTGGACCTCGTGGAGGAGATCGGGGGGGTGCGCCTGCGCCGCGAGTACCTCCCGGACGCCCCCCGCGGCGTCGCCGGCCGAAACAGCGACAACACCATGATCGAGCGGGTCCTGGGCTGGGAACCCTCGACGCCTCTGCGCCAGGGGATGAAGAGCACCTACGCCTGGATCGAACAGCAGTACCGGGACCGCCAAGCGGGCAAGCGCGTCGTCCGGGACACGATCTGAGCCGCAGACGGCCCGTGGCTCGCGCACGTCGCGCAACGACCGCCGCCTGCCACGCTCCGCCTGATGCGCCGAAGGAGTGCACCTGTTGAGAGCGTCACCATGAGGCGCGAAGCCCGCACCACGATCGCCCGCGTCATCGGCGCAATTCCCTACCGGATGGCCCTGGCGGGCGGGTGGATCGACCAGCCGTTCGTCTCCCGGCACAACCCGGCGCCGCCGGGCTCGATGGTGGTCGTTTCGCTGGAACCGGAGGTGCGGTTCATGGACCGTTCGGGCATGGCGACCGGTACGCGGCACGTGGCGCTGGGCCTCTGGAAAGATGGCCTGCCCGATCGGGACCCCGCCCAACTCGTCCGCGAACTTTATGCCGAGGAGAACCGGGGCCAGTCCGAGCCGTCCGGCTCGCAGGACATGGTGGGCCTCCTGTATCCGGGGATCAACCGCCTGGACTACGATTACGCCGTCGAGGGCGGCCTGTTCCCGGCCCACATCGAGTCAACTGGCGCCCCCCGCATCGCCCGGTGGCTCGAAACCGTCATTCACATGATCCCCGTGGCGTCCCGACCCGACGGCTACAATCCGCTGGGCGCCAAGAACCTGGACCCGGAGTGGATTCGCCGGCTGGGCCGGACCGGCAAGGACTGCTTCGACGCGATCCTGGCGTGCGACCTCGACGCCCTCGGCTGCTCCCTGAACGAGTGCATGCGATGCTGGGAGGCCATCCTGCCGCACACCGTCAAACACCCGCTCCTGACCGTTGACCTGCTCGGCCTCCTCGGCCATTACCAGGCGAGGTACGCCGGAGCGATGTACTCGGGCTGCGGCGGGGGATACCTGTACGTCGTCTCGGAGCGTCCGGTGCCCGGCGCTTTCCGCGTCAAGGTCCGCCTCTCGGCGAGGACCTCCTGACGTGCCAACCGTGTTCGTGACAGGCGGGTTCGACGACGTGCGGTCGCGCCAGGTGCGGTTCCTGGAGGAGGCCGCCCGGTTCGGCCCCGTTCACGTGCTGCTCTGGTCCGACGAGGCCGTCGCGGCGCAGACGGGCGCGCCTCCCCGATTCGCCGAGGCGGAGCGCCGCTACCTGGTCGGGGCCATGCGCTACGTTCACCGCCTGACGCTATGCCCAAGCCCCATCGATCCCGACGCGCTGCCGATGCCGGTCAACGCACCCGGCGCCGTGTGGGTCATGCGAGAGGCGGAAGACCGCTCCGCCCGGCGCGCCTTCTGCCGGGCGCACGGCCTCGCCTGCCGCGTCGTCCCCGAGGCGGATCTGGGGGTGTTCCCGGCACCCGAGGCCCGCGACCTGCCGGTTCCGTCGCCCCGGCGCAAGAAAATCCTTGTCACCGGGTCCTTCGACTGGTTCCATTCGGGCCATGTGCGGTTCTTCGAGGAGGTCTCGCAACTGGGCGACCTGTACGTGGTCGTGGGCCACGACGCCAACATCCGCCTCTTGAAGGGCGAGGGCCATCCGCTGTTCCCCGAACGGGAGCGGTGGTACATGGTCCGCTCGGTCCGCTTTGTGACGGCGGCCCTGATCTCGACCGGCCACGGCTGGCTGGACGCCGAGCCGGAGATCGAGCGCCTCCGGCCCGACATCTACGCCGTGAACGAGGACGGCGACCGTCCCGAGAAGCGCCGGTTCTGCGAGGCCAGCGGCATCGAGTACCGGGTCCTCAAGCGGGTGCCGAAGGAGGGGCTGCCGCGCCGGCAGAGCACCGACCTGCGCGACTTCTGACGGCGGCTCGAAGTGCGAGGCGCATGGAGTTGACCGCGCGGTCGTGCGGCGATTAGAGTGGCACAGGCCCCGAAGCCGGGGATCCAGGAACGAGGCGCCATGCTTTCGCTTGCGAAAGCATGGCACCCACAAGGCCAACTGTGACGGAGCCCTGGGACGCAGAAACGCAGAAAGGCGAGGACGCCATGGAGATCGTCGAGTACAAGGGTTGGAAGCGGAACGTGCGGCTGGCGAACGGGAAGATCGAACTGGTGGCCACGCTGGAGGTCGGGCCGAGGGTCATCCACCTCGCCCCGCGCCGCGGGAAAAACCTTTTTAAGAATTACGACGAACAGATGGGGCGGACGGGCGAGGGCAAGTGGCAGAACCGCGGCGGGCACCGCCTGTGGATCGCCCCGGAAGACCCCGTGGCGACGTATTTCCCGGACAACGGGCCGGTGGAGGTCGAGGAATTGCCGGGCGGCGGCGTGCGCCTGAGGCCCGGGCCGGAGACGGCGAACGGCATCCAGAAGGAGATGGCGATCCGTCTGGACGGCGAGGCGGCCCACGTGCGGGTGGTCCATCGGCTGAAGAACATCGGGACGGAGACGAAGCGGCTGGCGCCGTGGGCGCTCTCGGTGATGGCGCCGGGAGGCGTGGCGATCGTGGGGCTACCGGCGCGGGGCGAGCATCCGCGGGACCTTTTGCCGAACCAGCGGCTCGTCCTGTGGCCGTACACGGACCTGGGGGACAAGCGGCTTGCGATGCACACGCGGTCGGTGCTCCTCGCGCAGAAACGGGGTGCTGGGCCGATCAAGTTGGGCCTTTCGAATCCGGAGGGTTGGGCGGCGTACGCGGTCGGCGGGGGCCTGTTCGTCAAGCGATTCGCCTGGAACGCCGAGGCCGAGTATCCCGACATGGGGTCGAGCACGGAACTGTTCACGAACTCGGACATGCTGGAGGTGGAGTCGCTGGGGCCGATGGTCGCGCTCGCGCCGGGGTCGGCAGTGGAACACGTCGAGGACTGGCACTTGTTCGAGGACGTGGCGGCGCCGGCGGACGGAGCGGAGGTGGAGGAGCACATCCGGCCGCTGGTGGAAAAGACGGCGTAGGGGCGGACGGGTGGACACGGGCGACAGACGGTCCCGCGGATTCACTTCGTTCATCCGCGGGCTTTGTTGACGCGGTGAACTGTGGCTAATGCGGCGGCCGAAATCCACATTCGCGTGGCGCGTGGGTCGGAGGCGGACCGGGCCGCCGAGGCGTTTCTGCGGATGCCGGCGACGGCCGGCGAGTCGCCCGGCGCGGCGGGCCTCCTCCAGGCGAATCCACGGAACCAAATCGTCGCGCTTCGGGGCGAACGCATCGTCGGGTCCTGCGTCTGGGTTCCTGGGGCGGGCCGGTGCGCGACGGTGGTGGCGCCGCGGCTGGCGGAATGGGACGAGGAAGTTGCGTCGCGGCTGATTCGGGGGGCGGTGCGGGCCTCGGCCGAGGCCGGCGCGCGGTTCATCCAGGCGGCAACGGAACCGGAGGGACGGAGCGCGCTCGCGCGCGCGATCGGGCGCGCGGGGATGGAACGGCTGGCGGTGCTGGCGTATCTGAGGCGTGCGGTGACGGCGGCGGAGGCCCGCGCGCCCGAGCCGAAGGAAATCGTCTGGAAGCGTTGGACGCCGTGGCGTCGGCGCCAATTTGCGCGGACCATCGCGCGGACGTACGAGGGGAGCCTGGACTGCCCCGCAATGGCGGGCCTGAGGACGGCCCAGGATGCGCTCGCGACGCACCGTGCGACGGGCGTCTTTCGGGCGGGGGCGTGGCACCTGGCGCTCGAGGGCGGAGAGGCGGTCGGGGTGGTCCTCGCGAGCGAGGTCGAGGGGCGCGGGGACCTCGTGTACCTGGGCGTCGTGCCGGAGGCGCGGGAGCGCGGCGTGGGGCGGGCGCTTCTCGGGCAGGCGATTCGGGACACGGCGCGGATGGGCCTCGTGACCCTCACCGTGGCGGTGGACACGGAGAACGGGCCGGCGTGGCGGCTGTACGCAGGGGCGGGGTTTAAGGAGGTACGGCGGCGGCTGGTGTTTTTCGTGCCGAGGGAACGGCTCTCGATTGCGGATTGCGGAATGCGGATTGCGGATTGAACGGCGGACGACACGGCGCGCGCTCACCTAAACACTCACGCAACGGTGACTTCCTTGCAGAGATACACGTCCTGGACGGCGTTCAGGAGTTTGACGCCGTCGGCCATGGGGCGCTGGAAGGATTTGCGTCCGGTGATGAGTCCCATGCCGCCGGCGCGTTTGTTGACGACGGCGGTGCGTGTGACCTGGGCGAAGTCGTCGGCGCCGGACGCGCCGCCGGAGTTGATGAGTCCCGCGCGGCCCATGTAGCAGTTGACGACCTGCCAGCGGGTCCACTCGATGGGATGGTCGGGGCAGAGTTCGTCATAAACGCGCTGGTGGGTACGGCCGAACTTCTTCTCCTTGGTCGAGAGGGCGAGGAACCCGCCGTTGCACTCGGGGGCCTTCTGCTTGATGATGTCGGCCTCGAGAGTGACGCCGAGGTGGTTGGCCTGTCCCGTGAGGTCGGCGGCGAGGTGGTAGTCGGCCTCTTGGGTCTTGAAGGCATCGTTGCGGAGGTAGCACCAGCAGACGGTGAACATTCCGCGCTGGTGGGCGCGGCGGAAGGCGTCGGAGACTTCCTGGAGTTGTCGCCGGCACTCGGGGCTTCCCCAGTAGATGGTGGCACCGACGGCGGCGGCGCCCATCCAGTAGGCCTGGTCGACCTGGGCGAACATCGTCTGGTCGTAGGAATTGGGGTAGGTGAGGAGTTCGGAGTGGTTGAGTTTGACGATGAAGGGGATCTTGTGGGCGTACTTGCGTGAGACGGCGCCCAGGACGCCGAGGGTGGAGGCGACGGCGTTACATCCGCCCTCGATGGCAAGGCGGACGATGTTCTCGGGGTCAAAATAGATGGGGTTCGGCGCGAAGGAGGCGGCGGCGGAATGCTCAATGCCCTGGTCGACGGGGAGGATGGAGAGGTAGCCGGTGCCGGCGAGCCGGCCGTGACCGAAGAGCCGGCGCAACTGATTGAGCACCGCGGCGGGGCGGTCGCTCTGGGCAACGACGCGGTCCACGAAGTCCGGGCCGGGCAGATGTAATTGCTCCTTGGGGATGCCCTTGGCCTGGTAGGCGAGGAGTTCGTCGGCTTCCGGGCCGAGGTACTTTCGGATCGAGTCGATGGCGGCCATGGGCGGGCTCCCTTTCGCGAACGGTCCCCCGAGAGCGTCAGCATGCGACCCGTTGACTAACTATACGTTGGTGCGGCAGGGGCCGCCGTCACCCGTCGAGCCTCAGCAGTTCGATCTTGCGGAACTCGACAGGGTGGCTCTCGGACTGGACGGAAATCGACCCGCCGCGCAGCATCTTGTCCTGGCCGGCCTCCAGGAGCCTCTTGGCGTCTGCGTCCTTCTCGTCGAGTTGCGGGTCGGTGTACTCGAGGACCGTCTTGCCGCCCACGATGTGCCGGATGGTGTTGCCGCGCGCTTCCACCTCGACCGTAACCCACTGGTCGCCGTGGTAGGTCTCGGAGGAGGAATTGATGACGTGCTGGGTGATGAGTTTGCCGTCCATGACGACGTTCGTTCCCGGGGTGCAGAGGTTGGCGGTGGACCGCGGCTTGGTGCCGTCGCCGCCCAGGAGTTGCACCTCGATGCAGACGGGGAAGTTCTGGTTCTTCCCCATGCTCTCGGGCGACTGGCCGTGGATCATGACGCCGCTGTTGCGGAATGCCCACCCCGCGCCGCCGGGGGTCTGTTCGCCCACGAAACGGTACTCGACGCGAATCCGGTAGTTGGAGAACGGCTTCTCGTAGAAGAGGTGTCCGAACTTGCCGTCGAAGTTCTTGTACTGGTCGTAGCACACCTTCAGGATGCCGTCCTCGACGCGGAAGGTGTTGCCGTAGTTGTCGCCGAGTTCGTGGCCGGCGATCTTGACCTTCCAGCCTGTCAGGTCCTTGCCGTTGAAAAGGGGTATCCACTTTTCCTGGGAATCAGGCTCGGCCGTCACGGCGACGGCCACAGCCACCAGAAGCGAGGCGAGCGCAGCGACTGCGATCCTTACGGTTGTCATGTTCCGGTCTCCTGGCATAGGTTCAAGGCGTTCCGCACTCGCGGGGCACCGGTAGCCATTATACCCGAACGGGGCGGGTGCACCAGCGGGTAGCGCGGATCAGGCGGCCGAGAAGATTTGAGATCGGCGATCTCGGATTTCGGAGGGAGCGCAAAAGGAGCCGGGTCTTCCTGAAGGAAGACCCGGCTGGAAGGATAACTCCGGCGGCCACCTACTCTCGCCCTTACGGACTACCATCGGCCGAAACGGGCTTAACGGCTGTGTTCGGAATGGGAACAGGTGTGGCCCCGCTCGTGATGCCACCGGAAAAACTCGAGAGCGCCTGTAAGGGCGCCTGGTATTCACTTGTCAATGACGCGGCGGGCAAGCCCGCCGGCTAAATATGGGGCAGACCCGCGTACGCGGGGCGGCTAAACGTGCCTCGCGAAGGGCGAGGTCGGTGTCGGGTTTGGAATAGCGGCAAAGGGCGAAGCATGTGAGGCGCGGTTGTGAAAGACAAGGATTAATGTGGTCAAGTGTTTGGCCATTAGTACCGGTCGGCTGAAGCCCTTTCGGGCCTTACACGTCCGGCCTATCAACCTGGTGGTCTACCAGGGGCCTCTCGTCCCGCCGAAGCGGGACATGGATACCTGGTCTTGAGGAGGGCTTCACGCTTAGATGCCTTCAGCGTTTAGCCTTTCCGTGCTGGGCTACCCTGCACTGCGGCTGGCGCCGCAACAGGTACACCCTCGGCACGTGCCTCCGAGTCCTCTCGTACTAGGGAGACGCCCTCTCAAGTATCCTACGCCCACGGCAGATAGGGACCGACCTGGCTCACGCCGGTCTGAACCCAGCTCGCGTAACACTTTAATCGGCGAACAGCCGAACCCTTGGGACCTTCTCCAGCCCCAGGATGTGTTGGGCCGACATCGAGGTGCCAAACCGCACCGCCGCTATGGACGCTCGGGTGCGATCAGCCTGTTATCCCCGGGGTACCTTTT
>JAPLMM010000224.1 GCA_026387035.1 Planctomycetota bacterium | reverse complement strand
GGCGGAGCGGCTGCGGACGGTGGCGGAACTGATGCAGCGCGAAATCGGGGTGCTGGAACTGGCGGACAAGATCCAGTCGGACGCGCGTTCGAGCATCGACCGGACGCAGCGCGAGTATTACCTGCGCGAGCAACTGAAGGCGATCCAGCGGGAACTGGGCGAAAAGGACGAGGGGGCGCAACTGGCGGAGGAACTGCGGCGGGGTCTGGACGCGGCGGGGATGCCGAAGGCCGTACGCCGGGAGGCGGAGCGCGAACTCGGGCGCCTGGCGGTGATGCCGATCCAGGCGCCGGAATACAACGTGGTGCGGACGTACCTGGAGTACCTCATCGAGTTGCCCTGGTCGAAGAGCACCGAGGACCGTCTGGACCTGGCGAAGGCAGCGCGGATCCTGAACCGCGACCACTACGGCCTGGAGAAGCCGAAGAAGCGGATCCTGGAGTTTCTGGCGGTGCGGAAGTTGCGTGCGGACCTGCGGGGGCCGATCCTGTGCTTCGTGGGCCCGCCGGGGGTCGGCAAGACGAGCCTGGGCCAGAGCATCGCGCGGGCGATGGGCCGAAAGTTCGTCCGCGTGAGCCTCGGTGGCCTGAGGGACGAGGCGGAGATCCGGGGCCACCGGCGGACTTACGTCGGCGCGCTGCCCGGACGCATCATCCAGGAACTCCGGAAAGTCGGGGTGAACAACCCGGTGTTCATGCTGGACGAGGTGGACAAACTGGGCCAGGACTGGCGCGGCGACCCGACGAGCGCGCTCTTGGAGGTGCTGGACCCGGAACAGAACTACTCCTTCACGGACCACTATCTGGACGTGCCGTTCGACCTGACGCGGGTGCTGTTCATTGCGACGGCGAACGTGCTGGACCCAGTGCCTCCGGCACTGAAGGACCGGATGGAGGTCATCGAGTTGCCGGGGTACGTGGAGGAGGAGAAACTGGCGATTGCGCGGCGGTGCGCTTCGTCAGATCATCCGATACTACACGCACGAGGCGGGGGTGCGGAACCTGGAGCGTGAGATCGCCTCCATTTGCCGGGGCATCGCGCACCAGGTGGGCGAGGGGAAGCGTCGGCCGGGGCTCATCACGGCCGGCAAGGTGGAAGGGTTCCTGGGGGCGGAGCACTACCTTCCGGAAGTCAAACTGCGGACGAGCACGCCGGGCGTCGCCACGGGCCTGGGATGGACGCCGGCGGGCGGCGACATCCTCTTCGTCGAGGCGACGGCGATGCCGGGCACCGGCAAAGTGAACCTGACGGGCCAACTGGGCGAGGTGATGAAGGAATCGGCCCAGGCGGCGCTCTCGTACATCCGCTCGCGGGCGGACCGGTGGGACATCGACCCGGAGATTTTCAGCAAACAGGACCTGCACATTCACGTGCCGGCGGGGGCGATCCCGAAGGACGGCCCGAGCGCGGGGATCACGATCTTCAGCGCCCTGATGAGCCTGCTGACGAAGCGGAGCACGCGGAGCGACGTGGCAATGACGGGCGAGATCACGTTGCGCGGGCTGGTGCTGCCCGTCGGGGGAATCAAGGAGAAGGTGCTGGCGGCGAAGCGCGCCGGCATCGACACGGTCATTCTGCCGGAGCGGAACAAAAAGGACGTGGAGGAGATTCCGGCGAAGATCCGCCGGCGGATGCGATTCCACTACATTCGCGCGATGGACGACGCGCTGCCGCTCGTCCTGGCCGACGGCAAACTCGCGCCCGGATCGTGCAAGAAACGGTCCCGCAAGAACCCGTCTGCGGCCGCGACCCGCAGGAAGTGACACCCACGGACCGCGGCTGCCCCGTTGGGGCCGGGGCGAAGTTTACCCGTCCGTGGCGGGGCGTCCCCCGATCCCCATGGGTGTCACCGGAACTCTCGCCTTTCAATCTCCTCGTACGCTAGGGTTGCTAACAGGCTTTCTTCGCTTCCGAACAACGAGTATGCTGTAATGTTCATCATTTGAAGTTTATCGAGGACCTTGGCTCTTTCCGCTTTCGGGATGATAAACTTGGTCAGAATATCTTGGTCCTCATCATTTCTTTTGAATGCCTCCTCGTGGCTACAATAGAGGTATTGGTCGCTCGACTTCTTCTCGCAGAAAGTGAATTCCGTTTGCTGGATAACGTGCCGCTTGTGGGTTGTTATAGTTGGTCCGCAGCCCACAATGTGCGCCTCATTTCCCCAGCTCTTCCCGAGATCGCCGTGTTCCCTAAACGCATATATGGCCACATTGGGTTCATCTTGTTTATCGGGTGTTGCAGACTGGAATGCGAAGAAAGCGGCAACATAAAATGATCGCGTCCAGTCCAGAAGGGGGGATGGGAAGCCGTGGAGCCTCAGATACACCATGAACTCATACTCTTGTGGAGGACGGGGAGGACGAAGAGAACTGCCATCATTACGGGTGTATTTGTCATAGAACTTCCAGCGCGTTCCGGTGCAGGACTCAACGACAGGCCTGACGGAGCACACGACATTATAGTAGTCTTCTGGGGAATACTGTCTGGTCGAGTACCGTTCAAGAGTGGTTCTTAATTTCCACGACGCTCTCTCTTGGCCACGAAAGAGCACTGGAGAAAAGGCCTCTCCTTTTTCCTTACGCTTCTTTTGCCGGTCTTCCCAAAGCACCGTGGCTTTGCTCTCGAATTCCTCGAAGGTTTTCAACTCAACCTTGTCCATTTTACGATCTCCCCTGCTCGCTTCTTGCCAGATAACCTGATCTCAGCGCCAACTTGGCTCGGGGCCAGTCACCACCAGGCAAATGCCTTACGGGGCTTGCCAGATGGGCTTGCCGTTCTCGTTGAACAGACGCAGTTTCGGTCCGTCCTCGCCCGCGTCCAACCCGGCGCGGGCCGTGCCCTGTTCATCGCACAGGCGCAACATTGGCCCGTCCTTCATCACGGCCAACGCGGCGCGGGTCTTGTCTTTCTCGTCGACTAGGATCAACGAAGGGCCGTCCTTGTCTCCGTCTAAAATGGCGCATGGCCTGCCGGTCTCGTTGCACAAGGCCAGCGTCGGGCATTCCTCACTCACGGCCAGCATGATGCGGCGCTGGCCGTACTCGTCGAACAGGTCCAGCGACGGCTCGTCCTTCTGTACATTCAGCCAGGCGCGGCGATGGCCTTTGGCGTGTAGGGCCACCGACGGCCCGTCATTGTCCACCATCAGCCATGCGTGTGCTTTGCCGGTCGCGTCGGACAGGGACAGCCACGACGCGCCCCCGGCCACGTGCAGCCAGGCGCGGCGTTCGCCCTTCTCGTCGAACAGGTCCATAGACGACCCGATTTCCGAGGTCCTCAAATCTGCCCGGGGTTGGCCTTTCTCATCCTCGATGATGAGTTGTTGTGTGCGGACGCACTTTCGTAACTCGATCAGTTCCCGCTCCAAATGGTCAAGGCGTTCTTCCGTGGTCATTTGAAGCCCCCTTTCGATTTGACCTGATGCCAAGACGATATTCCGCCAGGGCGATTGGCCCGATAGCGAGCCGGGCTTCCCGTTTGTGAAGATTCTGTCCCTCTTAGGGTTCGTCTTTCACTTTTTTGTGTGCGCTACCTCTTATCACTTCGAACTTGGGATTTTCATTTGTACCGCAATTGTGACTTACTCCAAAGTACTCGTTTTGTGATTCTGCATAATTGTATCTCTCCGCTTCTCCAATGGTACGGAACCAAATTTGTCCTGTCTTTGTATCAAGAACATAAACTGCCCCACTCGCGCTTACCGATATAGCATATCGGCCCTGCGTGGCCCACACAACAACCAAGGCTCCAAGGCATAGACCCAAGCCGGCCAGCAGCCAGCGGTTGCGGCGCTTCGCGCGGGCCAACTCGCGCTCCAGGTTTTCCAAACGTTCTTCCGTGGTCATCTTAAGCCCCTTTCAATTACCGATTTGACGCCAAATGGTTTATGGAATGGCCTGACGATAGGTTACTCACGCCGGGGCACGGCAACAAGGGCAATATGGGTTCTTTGCGCAGCATGGCAGGTGCCACGGTAGGGAACCCGTTCGACTACGCTGCGCTTCGTTCAGGGCAGGCCGTGCCCGCCCGCGCCTCTCCCGCCTCAGTTACCCAGTCACTCAGTTACTCAGTCACTCAGGTCTCGTCGGCATAAACTATCTGCGAGCGGACGGGATAGCCTTCGAGTTTTTTGCGGCCGGCGAGGAACGCGAGTTCGATCAGGAACTCGATGCCGAGGATGCGTCCGGCGGCCTTTTCGACCATTTCGCAGCAGGCGGCCATCGTGCCGCCCGTCGCCAAGAGGTCGTCCACCATCAGGACCCGCATTTCCGGCTGGATGGCGTCGGCGTGCATCTCGATCGTGTCCGTGCCGTATTCCAGGTCGTAGGTTTGCGAGACGGTCCTGGCGGGGAGTTTGCCTTTCTTGCGGACGGGAACGAAGCCGGCGCCGAGGGCGACGGCGATGGCGGCGCCGAAGATGAATCCGCGCGACTCGGCTCCGACGACGACCTCGACCGATCCGCCCTCGTACGGTTCGGCCATGCGGCGGACGGCCTCGCGCAGGGCCGTGGCGTCCTGGAGGAGCGGCGTAATGTCGCGGAACATGATGCCGGGCTTCGGAAAGTCGGGGATGCTGCGGATTTTCGATCGCAGGTCAAGGCCGGGTGCGGCATCGTTCATGGGGCCTCTCCTTCTCCGGAAAATCGGCGGGGACCTCGCGCCTCAGGCCGGGCTGACGGCGACCGGCACGGGGGAGTCCTCTACTTGGCTTCGGATGGCCGCGGTGATGCACCACAGCGCCCCGTGTTCGATCTGGCGGACGCGTTCGCGCGTCAGCCCGATCTTCTCGCCGATCTCCTTCAGGGACATGGGGTTGCATCCTTCGAGGCCGAAGCGCATCCGCAGCACCGTGGCCGCCCGCTCGTCGATGGAGTTCAGGGCTTTCATGACCGCCGCGGCCCGGCGGTTGTCGAGAATGACGTCGACCGGGGATCGGCATCCCTCGTCGGCGAGCATTTCGGAGAGGGACCACTCGGCATCGTCGGAGACGGCCTGGAAGGGGGAACTGAACGCGCGGGCGGCGCTGGCGATGACATCGACTTTCCTGCGCGACAGGCCCATGGCGCGGGCGATCTCCGTCTGCGTCGGCCGGCGGCCCCGCTCGCCCTCCAGCCTCGTCGCCGTTCGCCGCCACTTGTTGATCATGTCCACCATGTAGGGGGGGATATCGACGGGCTTGACGGCGCTGATGAGGCTCTTCTTGATGGCCTGGCGGATCCACCAGGAGGCATAGGTGGAGAATCGGCACCCCGCGGCGGGGTCGAACCTCTCGACGGCCTTCAGGAGGCCCAGGTTTCCCTCCTCGATGAGGTCCAGGAGGGTGAGGCCCCGGCGGGAATAGTTTTTCGCGATGGAGACGACGAGGCGGAGGTTGGAGCGGATCATTTCGTCGCGGGCCTTGTTGTCGCCCTTGTGGATACGCCTCGCTAGAGAAATTTCTTTCTCCCGCGTAAGCAGGGGCGTCTGGTTGATTTCGCTCAGATACAACTGCAGGCCGGTATCCATACTACGTGCACCCCTCATGCGCCGCAGGCCCGACGGGCGACGTGTCACCACCCCTTAGCCGTGCGCTGCCCCCCGCACGGCAAGCCCCCACCAGAAAACGTGCAACGCGAGTCGCCGATCGGAGCCGACCCGATGTGCCACTTTATTTTAGCACCCCTGCCGGGGCCAAGGCAAGACTTTTTTCCCGAGATTTTCCGCCGAGCCGGGGGCGGCCGCGCGGGGGGTTCGCCGCCCCGCTTGTCGAAGCGCAGCGGAGACCTGCCGTAGTCCCGGCGCGCCGGGACGAAGGCTGGGCGGGGCGCTGGTCCCGGCGCGCCGGGACGCGGGGCAAGCCCCGCGGCAAACCCCGCCGGCTCGGCCTATTCCTCGGTTTCCTCGGGCTCGGATTCCGGCTGGTCGTCGGCGTCGGCGTCCAGGAGCGTCGTCCCGAAGAGGGTCGTGCCGTCGCCCTCTTCGTGGGCCTCGTCCTCGACGTGCTGGATGCCGCCCAGTCGCGGCTCCTCGCGCGGAGCGGATTCGCCTTCGGCTTGCTCTTCCTCGGCGGCCCACTGGACGCGTTTGAGGCTAAGGCCGATCTTCCGCTCGTCGGCGTCAACGCGGAGGACTTTGACTTCGAGTTCCTGTCCCGGCTTGACGATCTCCTCGGGGTTCTCGACCTTGTGGTCCGCCAGTTCCGAGACGTGCAGGAGGCCTTCCAGGCCGGGCTCGAGTTCCACGAACACGCCGAAGTTCGTCACCTTGGTCACCTTGCCTCGGATGACGGCGCCGGCGACGTATGCCTCCGGAATCCGCCGCTCCCAAGGGTCCTCTTCCATCTGCTTGAGGCCCAGGGCGACGCGTTTCTTGTCCTGGTCCACGCTGAGGACGACGCAGCGGACCTTCTGGCCTTTTTCGAACATCTCGGACGGATGGCTGATCTTCTGCGTCCACGACATGTCGCTGACGTGGAGCAGGCCGTCGATGCCTTCCTCGATCTCGACGAACGCGCCGTAGTTGGCGAGGTTCCTCACGACGCCCTCGACGACTGTTCCCGGCGGATACCTTTCCTTGACCAACATCCAGGGGTTGACCTCGGTCTGCTTCATGCCGAGGCTGATCTCCTGCTTGGCCTTGTCGATCGCCAGGACGACGACCTCGATCTCTTCACCGACGCTGACCACCTCCGACGGGTGGTTGATGCGCCGCGTCCAGGACATCTCGCTGACGTGCACGAGGCCCTCGATGCCTGCCTCGAGCTTCACGAACGCGCCGTAGGGGGTGATGTTGGCGATCTCGCCCTTGACTTTCGAGCCGATCGGGTACCGCGCCTCGATGTTGTGCCACGGCGAGGGGCTTAACTGCTTCAGGCCCAGGGCCACCTTCTCTTTCTCCCGGTCGATGCTGAGGATCTTGATCTGGACTTGCTGGTCGATCGCGACGACCTCGCTGGGATGGCCGACCCGGCCCCAGGCCAGGTCGGTGATGTGCAGCAGGCCGTCGATGCCGCCCAGGTCCACGAACGCCCCGAAGTCGGCAAGGTTCTTGACGACGCCCTTGCGCGTCTGGCCGACGCGCATCGTGCTCAACAGGTTGCGCTTGGCTTCCTCGCGTTCCTCCTCGATGAGGCGCCGCCGGGAAACGACGATGTTCCGCCGGTCGGCGTCGATCTTGAGGATCTTGCACTGGATCTCCCGGCCGAGGTAAACCGACACGTCGGACGGTCGGCGGACGTCCACCTGGCTGGCCGGCAGGAAGACCGGCACGCCGATGTCCACCAGCAGGCCGCCCTTGATCTTGCGCGTGACGCGGCCTTTGACGACGTCGCCTTCCTTGAACTGCCCGAGGACGCGTTCCCAACCCTTGATGCGGTCCGCCTTGCGCTTCGACAGAAGCACCAGGCCGCTCTCGTCCTCGACGGCTTCCAGAAGGACATCCACTTCGGCGCCCGGCTCCGTCTCTTCGGACCTTTCGAACTCTTCGAGCGGGACGCTCCCCTCGCTCTTAAAGCCCACGTCAATCATCGCGTCGCTGCCGACCACGCGAACCACCCGCCCACGGATCACGCTGCCGACCTCAAAACTCTTGATCGAATCCTCGTATAGATGCTCCAGGTGCCCCGGCTGCTCCGTCCCGCCGAGCACCGCATTGACTTCCTGATCGATGTCCGGATCGTTCAGGCCGTATTCGCGTTGAATTCGACTTTTCAGCATTTTCCTGGGAAACCTCCCACTTGGGCGGCGGCAAGACCGTTTGCGCGCCCGAACGCCGGGCCACTTGCCCGCCGCATACCCTGGACCGCGACCGGACCGCCCGGCCGCAAAGACCCGGCACTCTAGGCTATTGCTTCCGGGATTGCAAGCCTCTAATCCGCTCCGAGGCCGCCTCGATAATCCAGTGCGGGGTCGAGGCCCCCGCCGCTATCCCCACCCGCCGCCGGCCTCGCAGATGCTCCGCCCGGACCTCCCCGGCATGCTCCAGGTGGTACGTCTCCACGCCATGGGCCCGGCACAGTTCGGCCAGGCGGTTGGTGTTGGCGCTGTTGCGGCCTCCGAGGACGATCATGACGTCCACCCGCTCCGCCAATTGCGCCGCCGCCCGCTGACGGTCCACCGTCGCCGCACAAATCGTGTTGACCACGCGGACCTCGGGGAGGTCGCGGCCGATCAGCGCGGCCGCCATCTCCCGAAACCGCTCCGGAGAGAACGTCGTCTGGGCCACCAGGGCCACCCGCCCCCCGAGGTCCAGGGCCGTCAGTTCCGCCACGCGGCCGACGACGACGGCGCTCGGCGCGTGGCCGAGGATCGCCCGGACCTCCGGATGGGCGGCCTCGCCGGCGACGACCACGCGGTATCCTTGCTCCGC
>JAPLMM010000223.1 GCA_026387035.1 Planctomycetota bacterium | reverse complement strand
GATTTTGAGAGCGTCCGGAACACCAGGACGTTCGGCTTCCCGCGGACGGCCGCGAGCGCAGAGGCGGGGGCGAAGTCGGCGTAGGCCTCGTCCACGACGACGACGCCGTTGGCGCGGTCCGCCAGATCGGCAATCACCTCGGGCCTCGTCCAGACGCCCGTCGGGGCGTTCGGGTTGCAGATGAAAAGGAGGCGGGCCTTGGCCTTGGCGAGCGCGTCGACGGGAAGGGAGAAATCGTCCGGGCTCGGAATCTCAATCGCGCGGGCGCCCTGGATTTCGGCGAGGACCGGGTAGAGCGAATAGGTCGGCGTCGGATAGGCGAGCGCATCCCCTTCGCCGACGAAGGCGGTGACGGCCAGGCGCAGGAGTTCGTCGCTGCCGTTCCCGCAGAGGACCTCCTCGCGCCGGACGCCCAAGGTGCGTGCGACAGCGTCGCGGACCTTGTTCGCCATCGGGTCGGGGTACTTCCGCAGGGCCGACCAATCGGTCCCGCGAAGGACCTCGAGGACCCGCGGGCTGGGCGGATAGGGGTTCTCGTTGGTGTTGAGTTTGACGACGCGCTCGTCGGGGCCCGGCTGTTCGCCGGGCGTGTAGGCGGCCATGGCGTCGATGTTGTTTCGGATGTACCCCAAAGCCTCATCCCTTCGGTCGCGCTGCAATCATTGCGCATTACAATGACGAATGACGAAATCCGAATGCCGAATCAAACGGCAATGACGAAACCCGAAGCCCAAACAGCGCACCGCGCGCGAAGGCGCGCTTCGGGATTCGTCATTGTCGTTTCGCCATTCATTCGTCATTCGGGTTTCGGACTTCGCCATTCCTCTCGAGGCGTTTACGGACGCTCTTGCTGTGGGCCGAGAGGCCTTCGACGCCGGCCAGGCGTTCGATGTCCGGTGCGTCGGCGGCCAGGGCTTTCGCGTCGTACTCGATGACGCTGATGGACCGGAGGAACGCGTTGGCCGTCAGGCCGCTCGCCCACCGCGCGGTTCCGCCCGTCGGGAGGGTGTGGCTGGGCCCGGCGACGTAATCGCCGACGGCGACGGGCGTGTGGCGTCCGAGGAAAATGGCGCCGGCGTTGCGGATGCCGCGAAGCACGGCCTCGGGGTCCTTCGTGAGAATCTGAAGGTGCTCGGGGGCGAGGTCGTTGATGACGCGCGCGCCCTCGTCCAGGTCCGCGACGAGGACGACGGCGGAGTAGCGCTGGAGGTCCTCGCGCGTGGCCCGCGCCCGCTCGAGGCCGGCGACCTGGCGCTCGAGTTCCTCGACGACGGCGTCGGCGAGCGCCTCGTCGGGCGTGACGAGGATGGCGGCGCCGGGGTCGTGCTCGGCCTGGCTGAGCATGTCGGCGGCGACGAGTTCGGCATCGGCGGAGGAATCGGCGAGGATGGCGACCTCGCTCGGGCCCGCAAACGAATCGATGTCCACCCGTCCATAGACGAGTTTCTTCGCCATCTGGACGTAGAGGTTCCCCGGGCCGGCGATCTTATCGACCGGCCGGACCGTCTGCGTCCCGAAGGCGAAGGCGGCGACGGCCTGCACGCCGCCGATCCGATACACCTCGGCGATGCCGCAGATGCGGCAGGCGGCGAGGACGGCCGGGTGGACGTCGCCGTCGGCCGAGGGCGGACAGGCGACGGCCACTTCGGGCACGCCCGCGGAGAGGGCCGGCACGGCCGCCATGAGGACCGTCGAGGGATAGAACGCTTTGCCGCCGGGGACGTAGATGCCGACGCGCGCGAGCGGCCGGTAAATGAGGCGGAGGCGGCGTCCTTTGCGCGCGAGGGCCTTGGGGCTGCGAAGGAGAATGTGCCGCTGGAACCGCCGGACCGATTCGCGGATGCGCGTCACGGTGTCCACGAACTCGGGGGGCATGGACTCGAAGGCCTCGCGGATCCGCGACTCCGGGACGCGGAGGTCCTCGGGCTTGAGCGCGACGCCGTCGAGCGTCTTCGTCCACTCGCAGACGGCCTCGTCGCCGCGGTCGCGGACGTCGTCGAGGATTCGGCGGACGGTGGCCTCGGTGTCGGCCAGGGCGGCGCCGGCGGCCACCATGCCGTGCTCGAGGCTCAAGGTCCGGCGGACGGTCTCGAGGGCGGCGCGTCCTTCGCGGGTTTTTGAATCAATTCGGCGTATCATGGCCAATCTCCCCCACAAGACGTGTTCGCAGACGTGATTATAAGCCTGGGACGGGGTGAATCAACTGGAAAGGGCCCGGCCCACGGAAAAGGGTCCTGACCTGCTTTGTTCACAAGGGCCTTTCGTTCTCCCTCTCCCCCCGGCGGGACGTTCCGCTTGATGGGAGAGGGAAGGGGTGAGGGTGAATGCCGTCGGGCGAGCCTCATTCCCCCTCACCCTACCCTCTCCCACGAGGGGAGAGGGGGAGAAGAAGCATGTTTTTAACAAAGCATCCTGACCCCTTTCTCAGCCGACCCAGCCGGGCTGGGCCTTGAGCACCTCGACCATGGCGACGAGGTTCTCGGGCGGGACGTCGGCCGGAACGCTGTGCGACGGGGAAAAGACGTAGCCCCCGTTGCGCCCGGCCAGGAGCAGACGGGCCGTCGCCTCGCGCACCTCGGCGGGCGTCCCGAACGGAAGCACCTTCTGGACGCTCATCCCGCCGTGGAACGCCAGGCGCCCGTGGTACCGCCGCTTGATGGCAAAGACGTCCATGACCTCGGGCTGGAACGGGTTGAAGACGTTTAAGCCTATCTCGGCGAGGTCGTCGAACAATTCCACGACGCATCCGCAGGAGTGCAGGAAGACGTACTTGCCCGCCTCTCGGACGGGGGCGAACATGCGGGCCAGCCGCGGCTTGAAGAAGTGCCGCCAGTGCTTCAGGCCCATAATCAGGCCCGTCTGCATGCCGTAGTCGTCGCCGAAATAAACCGCATCCAGGGGGAACTCGAGCGCTTTGCGGACCTGGACGAGGTTGTGCTCGACGATGGCGTCCAGGAGGTCCTCGACGAACTCGGGGCGTTCGACCATGTCCACGAGGAGGTCCGTCAGTCCCCGCATCGTCCACGCCCGCTCGTAGAGCGAAAACCCCAGTGTGTACCGCCGGAAGCAGTCGGGCTGCGCCTCCAGCGCGCCCGGGATGTGGGCGTAGAAGGCGTCGGCCCCGGCATCGGGCCAAACGTACTCCGCCAGGTCTTCCGGCCGGCGGATCGGCCAGGAGGAAGGCGTCCCGATGTCCTTGTCAATGCTGCGGTCCCACACGACGCCGTACGCGTCCCGATAGAGATTGTTTCCGATGGGCTCAAAGCGCCTGAAGGAAGCCTCCACATCCACGAAATGCGGGGCGAGGAAGTCTGAAAGGTCCTCGACGCCCAGGTGGAGCCGGAGGCGTTCGGCGGCGCGCTCGGTCGGGCCCCAGGCCCAGGGGACGTAGGGCGGCGGCCGGAACTCCAGGGCTTCGAGGATCACCTCGCGTTTGGTAAGCAACGTTGCCTCCTCGTTTGATGGCGGACGGCGGGGCTTCCGCACACCAGAGCGGGGCGCCGCCTACACGCATTCGCCGGTCGAGAAGTCGTAGCGCCAGTTCCAGTCGGCGGGGTCCCAGTCGAGGAGTTCTTCGGGCTTAAAGAACAGCGCGATCTCTTTGGCGGCCGTCTCGGGCGAATCGCTCGCGTGAGCGAGGTTGAAGCGGTTCGACACGCCGAAGTCGCCGCGGACGGTCCCCGGGTCGGCGTCCGGGCCGAAGGTCGCCCCGAGCATCTTGCGCACCGCCGCGACGGCCCCCTTCCCTTCCAGGCACGCGAGGACCGAAGGGCCGCTCGTCACGAAGCGCAGGAGCGGCTCGTAGAAAGGCTTGCCTTTGTGGGGGGCGTAGAGGCGTTCGGCGGCTGCGCGGTCGAGGCGGACCATCTTCAGGGCGACGAGCCGCAGGCCCTTCGCCTCGAAGCGGGCGAGGATTCGGCCGACGAGGGCCCTTTGCACGGCGTCAGGCTTGAGAATGACTAGAGTGCGTTCCACCGCTAACCTCCTCTGCCAAACCCGAATGACGAAACCCGAATGACGAATCAAATGGCAATGACGAATGACGAAACGCCGATCTGCCCCACGCGCGCGTCGGGATTCGTCATTGCCGTTTCGTCATTCATTCGTCATTCGGACTTCGTCATTCGTCATTCTCGTCGTCCTCAACCGATGCCTTCGAACAAGGCTGTCGAGAGGTACCGTTCGCCGCAACTCGGGATGATGACGACGATGAGTTTGCCGGCCATCTCCTCGCGTGCGGCGATCTTGTCGGCGGCGGCAAGGGCGGCCCCGCTCGAAATGCCGACCAGGAGCCCCTCTTCCCTGGCGGCCCGTCGGGCCCAGTCCAGCGCCTCTTCATTCTCGACGGTGACGACCTCGTCGATGAGTTCTCGCTTGAGGACGGCCGGGATGAACCCGGCGCCGATGCCCTGGATGGCGTGCGGGCCGGCCTTGCCGCCCGAGAGGACCGCGCTGGCGGCGGGCTCGACCGCGACGGCGCGGAACGAGGGTTTGCGCTTTTTCAGGACGTCGGCGACGCCGGTGATCGTTCCACCCGTCCCGACGCCGGCCACCAGGACATCCACGCGGCCTTGGGTGTCGCGCCAGATTTCCTCGGCGGTGGTTCGGCGATGGACCTCGGGGTTGGCGGGGTTCTCGAACTGGTTCGGCAGGAAGGCGTTTTTGTCTTCCTTGAGAATGGCTTTGGCGGCGTCGATGGCGCCGGGCATGCCCTTGTCGGCGGGGGTCAGGACGAGTTCGGCCCCGAGCATTTTGAGGAGTTTTCGCCGCTCGACGCTCATGCTCTCGGGCATGGTCAGCAGGAGGCGGTACCCTTTGATGGCGCAGACGAAGGCGAGCGCGATGCCCGTGTTGCCGCTCGTCGGCTCGACGATCGTGGTGTCGGGCCCGACGAGTCCGTCGCGTTCGGCGGCCTCGATCATCGCGAGGCCGATGCGGTCCTTGACGCTCGAGAGGGGGTTGAAGAACTCCAGTTTGGCGACCACGTGAGCCTTGGAGTGGATAATGCGGTTGACGCGGACGAGCGGCGTCGAGCCGATCGTCCCCGCCGCGTTGTCGAAAAGGCCTGCCACGCTTCGCCTCCTTGCGCAAGGGTCCTCGGGTAGAGGAAGAGCGCCTCCCGAACAGTCTAGAAAGCCCCCGGGCGCAAGTCAAGGCGAGGCCCCGCGCTGGCCGATAATAGGAACGGGACAAAGTCGTCCCAGACAGAGTTTTTCCAAGCGGACGCGGGCGAGCCGAGGAAGGGCGAAGACATGCTCAATAAACTTGAGGGTCTGGCGCGACACCTCTTGGACAATCGGCGGAGCCACCGGCGCAAACGCCGCAACTACAATGCCGTCATCCGGAACGAGAACGAGCAGATTGTTTTCCGGGGCCAGGTGAAGGACCTCTCTCGCGGCGGGGCGAAACTGGACGGCCTCCCTGTCAAGCGCGGCGTGTGTGAGGGCCAGCGCGTCCTGGCGTGTTTCCTGCTGTTCCCCGCGGACCCCGACGAGAAGGCCCAGTGGGCCACCTTCCCCGCCTGGGTGTGCCGCATCGAAGAAACCGAAAACTATTTCCAGGTGGCCGTCAAGTTCGAAACTCCCGTGGCCGGCTAATCGGTTAGATAAGTTTTACGCGGTGGGTTCGCCGCGGGGCTTCCAGCCTTCGCAGCCGAAGCGGCTGCTTCGGCGGAGTAGGCTGCCCCGCGTCCCGGCGCGCCGGGACCAGCGCCCGCCAAGGCGGGCGGCGAACCTTTTCTCTTCTCCCTCGGCCGGCGCGTCCCGCTTGATACGGACCCGCGGGTTCCGTACAATGGGTGAGCACGAATCGGCGAGGAGGCTCGGCGGCGATGTGGGACTACACGGAAAAAGTGAAAGACCACTTCCTGCATCCGCGCCACGTCGGGGAGATCGCGAAGCCGGACGTCGAGGCGACGGTGGGGAACATCACGTGCGGCGACGCGCTGCGGCTGATGCTCCGGCTCGACGCCGGGGGCCGCATCACCGACGCCAAGTTTCAGACCTTCGGATGCGCCAGCGCCATCGCCTCGAGCGACGCCCTCATCGACCTCATCAAGGGCAAGACCATTGACGAGGCGGCAAAGGTCACGAACGACGACATCGCCGACTACCTCGGCGGCCTGCCCGAAGAAAAGATGCACTGCTCCGTGATGGGCATGGAGGCGCTCCAGAAAGCGATCGCGAAATATCGCCATGAGCCGTTCGCACTCGAAGATGAGGGAGAGATCGTCTGCCGGTGCTTCGGTGTGACGGACAAACTCATCGAGAAGGTGGTGCGCGAGCACGGCCTGAAGACGGTCGAAGAGGTGACGCACTACACGAAGGCGGGCGGCGGGTGCCGGGGATGCCATCCCGAGATCGAGGCGATCATCGCGCGCGTCCGCGGTGAAAAGGCGCCCGCGGCCCCGAAGGAGCCGGCCGTCAAGCCCATGACCAACATCGAACGCATCCGCCGCGTCGAAGAAGTCATGGAGAAGGAAATCCGCCCGATGCTCCAGGCGGACGGCGGCGACATCGAACTGGTGGACGTGGACGGAAGGCGCGTCCAGGTGGCGTTCCGAGGCCACTGCGCCTGGTGCCGCGTACGAGACTTCACCCTCAAAGGCGCCGTCGAGGCCAAACTGCGGGAACTCGTGGACTCAAGGATAGTCGTCGAGGACGTGGGCGGTCGGCTGCCTCAGCCTTGACGCCATTATGTCGAAAACATGCTTTTTTCTCCCTCTCCCCCCGGAGGGTGGAGAGGGAGGTATTCAACAGAGCGCCTTGACGCGGGGAAACGCATCATGAGCAAGGTCATTTATCTCGATAACAACGCGACGACGGCCGTCGCCCAGGAAGTTCGCGAGGCTATGGAGCCGTTCCTCACCGAGTATTACGGCAACCCGTCGAGCATGCACACGTTCGGCGGCCAGGTGGCCCGGAACGTCGAAGAGGCCCGCGAGCAGGTGGCCGACCTGGTGGGCGCCCACCCGACGGAAATCATCTTCACCTCGTGCGGCACGGAGAGCGACAATACGGCCATCCGCAGCGCCCTGGCCGTGAGCGCCGGCCGGCGGCACCTCATCACGACGCGCGTCGAGCATCCGGCCGTGCGGAACCTCTGCCACGTCCTCGGCCAGGAGGGCTCCGTAGGCGGAGGGTACCGCCTGACGGAACTCCCCGTTGACAGCCAGGGGATGCTCAACATCGCCGACCTCGGCGACGCGCTCGACGACGACACCGCCCTCGTGACCGTCATGTGGGCGAACAACGAGACGGGCGTCCTCTTTCCCGTCGAGGACGTCGGCGCCCTCTGCCGGTCGCGCGGCATCCTCTTTCACACGGACGCCGTCCAGGCCGTTGGCAAGGTGCCCATGAACCTCGCCGACCTGCCGGTGGACATGCTCAGCCTCTCGGGCCACAAGTTGCACGCCCCGAAAGGAATCGGGGCGCTGTACGTGCGGCGCGGGACGCGCTTCAGCCCGTTCATGCTGGGCGGGCACCAGGAACGCAACCGCCGGGGCGGCACCGAGCCGGTGCCCCTCATCGTCGCGCTCGGGAAGGCGGCGGAACTCGCCAAGGCGCGCCTCAAGGACGAACAGACTCGCGTGCGCGCCCTCAGGGATCGTCTGGAGAAGGGACTCCTCGCGAAGTGCCCCGGGGCGATGCTCAACGGCCACCCGACCGCACGCCTCCCGAACACCACCAACATCAGTTTCGAATACGTCGAGGGCGAGGCGATCCTCTTGCTCCTGGATCAGTACGACATC
>JAPLMM010000222.1 GCA_026387035.1 Planctomycetota bacterium | reverse complement strand
ATGCAACCGACAACCATTCTGCTTTCGTCTGAGACGAAGTGAGGTCGTGTTGAAACGATTCAAGAACAAGGAGACCGAACCGATGAAACGTAACATGAAATGGGCCAGTGTGGTGATGGCGCTCGTCGCGGCCGTGGCAGGGGGGGGGAAAAAAAGGGGCTGCCTGACGGGGGGACATCAGGCAACCCACAGTTTGCCCTGGTACGGGACAGTCCCGTCAGGGCACTAGTAATAGTACAGCATTCGGATAGGGGAGTCAAGGGGAAGGCGGGGGGGGGATAGTGATTGCGGATTGCGGAATGCGGATTGAACGGCGGACCCGCCGTCGTCCCGGCGCGCCGGGGGCAGGCGGGGCAGGCGTGCCGGGATCGCTCAGGGTGACATCGCTAAGGCGCTCGTCACCACGCGGCGCATGGTGGCGGCGGGCCCGGCTCCGTCCCAAGAGACGGGACTACGCCGTGGCAAGGGCGGAGAGGACGGTTTCGCGCATCATCTGCACCGGCGCGGATTGACCCGTCCACAACTCGAACTGCTCCACCGCCTGGCGGACGAAGTGGTCGATGCCGGCAACGGTGCGGCAGCCGGCGGCACGGGCGTCGCGGAGCAACTTCGTCTCGGCGGGATTATAGACGGCATCATAGACGACCATGTCTTTCCGCAGCATTTCCGCAGGAACGGGCGAAGCGTCCACGTCGGGGTGCATGCCGACGGGAGAGCAGTTGAGAACAACGTCAAAGGCCATTGCGGATTTCGGCCCGCCTTCGCCAAGGCTACGGCGGGTAAAATTTCGGATTGCGGATTGAACAGCAACGGAACCGACCTCGCGGGCGAGAGATTCGGAGCGTGTTATATCAAGATCAGTAATGGTGAGGATTGTGCCGGCGTCGGCGAGTGCGAAGGCCAGGGCGCGGCCGAGGCCGCCCGCGCCGAGAAGGAGGGCGCGTTTGCCGAGGAGCCAACCCTTTCCGACGACGGCCTCGATGGAAGCGAGGCCGGCGGAGATGTCCGTATTCGTTCCGAAGAGGGAGCCGTCGGGCCGGCGGACGACGGTGTTCATCGCCCCGACGCGGCGGGCGAGGGGCGAAATCTCGTCCATCGCCTCCATCACTTTCTGCTTATGCGGGATGGTGACGGAGTAGCCGTCGAAGCCGAACTCGCGGAAGGCGCGGACGAAGGCGGCGGGGTCGCCTTCGACCCAGAAGGGGAGATAGACGGCGTCGAGGCCGAGAGAGGCGAAGGCGGCGTTGTGGATGCGCGGAGAGAGGCTGTGGGCGACGGGGTCGGCGATAACGCCGAAGACGCGCGTCGCGCGGCCGATGCGGTGGACGCGGTAGAGGTCGAGCATTTCGGAGAGGGAAAGTTGACCGGGTCCGGCCTCCGATTGCGGGCGTCCCGGGGATTCATCCCGACTTCGTCGGGATTCATCCCCGGGCGTTGAACGGCGCGCGGGGGGCGGGGAACCAGGCGGAGGCACGGCCGGGCAAGGCCGGCCGTGGCACACAGGCGCGGGGGGCGGCGAACCCTCCTGCGAATCGAAAGAGGCGTAAGTCAGGAAGGCGCCGAACTTGGGAGCGAGGATGCGCGTGAGGAGGCCTCGCTCGCCCATGGAGAGGGCGATGGTCGGCGTGCGTGCGGCGCGGAGGAGGCGAAGGACGGGAACGGTGTCGAGGATGTGGTTGGCGGTGACGGCGATTTTGACGACGTCGGCGCCGAGGCGCGCCAGGCGCGCGTGAATCGCGTCGAGGTCGGGCGGCGTTTCCTTGAAGTTATGGTACGAGACGATGCGTTTGGCGGGAGCGACGGGGCCGAGGGCCTGGAAGGCGTCGTGTTCGACGTCGATGTAGTCGGCGCCGAGGCGAGCGGCCTCGCGGAGGAGTTCGAGTCGCGGCTGTTCGGGTCCGTCGTAGAGACCGCCTTCGCGTTTGGGTCGGCAGGTGGCGATGAGGGGGCAGGGGGGGCGGGCGAGGAGACGCGCGAGGTCCGGCGTCTGGATGGCGTCGAGGCGGAGTTCGACAGATATTTCGGATTTCGGATTTCGGATTGCGGATTGAACGGATGAAAAAGAACTCAAAACGGAGGCGAGGCGGGAGAGGGCGGCGAGGGCATCGTCGGTGGAGCGAGGCATGAGGCTGACGCAGATCATGGGGCGGTCACATTTTCGATTTTCGATTTGCGATAGCACGGCGTGCGGAAACCCTCCTTCGCCGCGCCTCCGGCGGGCTACGGAGGGCAAGCGGCCCGCGCCCCCTCACCCCATCCCTCTCCCGCAAGGGGAGAGGGGGTCATGAAAGAGCCTCTACGCGGGGCGCGTGGCGGTCAGGGGGCGGCGGCGTTGGCGGCGCGCTGGAGGCCGGTGAGTCGCATGCGGAGTCGGCCGATGACGCGTCCGGCGGTTTTGCGATGGAGCGGCCCGTTGTTGGCGGCGCGGTGGAGCATTTTTTCGCACTTGAGGAACAGGTCGCGAGCCTTGTCGGCGTCGTCGGCGGCGACGGCGGCGAGGAAGTCGCGTCGGGCGGAGCGGATGCGGCTCTTGATGGTGCGGTTGCGGATGCGGCGAGTTTCGTTCTGTCGCACGCGTTTTTTGGCGGATACGGAGCGGGGCATAGGGACGGATCTCCTTCCTCGTTTTGTGGGCCAGTTCTAGGCCGGTTTTCCCTGTTCTTCGGCGCGTCGTCGGAGGGCTTCGAGCCTCTTGGCGGCGTCGCGGTACTGGTAGTCCTGCTGGACGATGCGGCTAAACCATTCGATGGCGCCGGGCAGTTTGCCCTGGATTTCGAGGGTCATGGCGAGGTGGTACTGGAGTTCCTTGGCGAGGGCGTCTCCGGTGAGTTCGTGGCGTTCGAGGGCGGTTTCGAACTGGTTCTGTGCCTCCTGGTAGAGTTTTTTGGCGAAGAAGCATTGGCCGAGGAGGTTGAGCGCCTGGACGTGGCGTTTGGGGTCGCGCGAGGCCTGCTGGAAGGAGACGATGGCCTCGTCGAACAGACCCTTGCGGTATTGGCGGATGCCGAGGTCGAGGCGGATGCCGAGGTCCGTCGGATACTGTCGCTGGCGTTCCTGATAGGCTTTCAGTTCGAAGGCGTCCTGTTCCTGGGAGATTTTTTTATGTTCGGCCTTGAGGTCGGCGCGGTCGGGGTTGGCCTCGATCTCGACGTCGAGGTCCCGGAGGCGTGCGCGGTACTCGGCCATATAGATATCGTCCATGCGGTACTTGTAGCGGTAGTCCTTGCCCGTCTCGAGGGCCTTCTTCAGGATCGCCATGGCATCGGGGATGTTGCCTCGGCGCGCCTGGCAATCGGCGAGGGCCTGCATTTTGACGGGGTTTTCGGGGTCGGCGTCGAGAGCGGCTTTGAGTTCGGCGTACTGGTCGTCGAGTTGTTCCTCGGTGCGGATGACCTGCTGGGTGGCGCTGGCGGACGCCTGCCGGCGGTCGCGGATCATGTCGTGGAAGTCGGCGACGGATTCCAGGCGGCTGTCCTCGATGCTGCTGGAGGCCGCCAGGTCGCGAGCCCGCTTGTCGAGGGTGCGGTCGGAGGGGTCGATCTTGATGGCCTGGTTGAGTGCTTCGACGGCGTCGCGGAATCGGCGTTGGTCTTCGTAGAGGTCGGCCAGGGTGGTGAAGATCTGCTTCTGAGGTTTTTTGGTCTTGAGGGTTTCCTCGGCGGCGAGTTCGCCGGACCAGATGGCGACGTTCACGTACTGCAGTCGGCGGGCGAGTTGCATCATCTGCGTGAGGAACATGACGTTCTGGGGATCGTGGGCGAGGGCGGCTTCGAGGGCGAGCATGGCGTCCTTGTGGCGTCCGAGCATCTGATAGATCGCCGCACGGATCTGGCTTACGAACCGGGCGAGACCGCCGCGCTTGCCCTGGCTTTTCCGACGAACGGCCGCGTCTCTCAGGCCCTGATGGCCCTTCTCGATGTCCTGGGGGTCGTGCCGCAAGCCTTCGAGGTACAGGGCGATGGCGTAATCGAAGTTGCTGCGGACGGTGGCCTGCTGGGCGCGGTCGAAGCAGCCGTCCGCCAGCCGCCGGACCTCCGCCGCCATGATATCCGTCGGCGCTTGGTCGGCCGGCGGGGCGTCGGGCGCGCCGGTCGGCGAGCCTTCGGCCTTCGGTTTTGTCCCGTTCTTCTGGGGTTCAGCCAAAGAAACGGCCTCCGTTTGGGTCCGCCGGCCAAGGGACCGCCCTTGCTCATTCCCAAGCCGTGCCGGAAAAGATTACTCTACGCCCGTCGGCCGATATGTCAACCAAAAAGCGGTCTTGTAGCCCCCGCGGCAGGGACCTATAATGAAGGACTGCGGGCTCCCTGGGCCAGCGGGGAGGGCGAACGGGCGAGGAGAGGCGACATGGAACTGCGTCTGTACCCGGATCCGGCGCTTCGGGAGCGCTCGGAACCGGTCGAGGTTTTCGACGAGGCCCTGGCGGCGCTGGTGCGCGAGATGACCCGCGTGATGCGCGAAAACAACGGCCTCGGCCTGGCGGGGCCCCAGGTCGGCGCCCTGAAGCGCCTCGTCGTCATCGCCCCCGATGCCGAGCCCGGATGCGAAACCGTCCTCGTGAACCCCGAAATCGTCGAGACGGCGGGCTGGGAGGAGGCCGACGAGGGATGCCTGAGTTTCCCCGGCATCTACGTCAAAGTGGGCCGCTTCGCCCGCATCGTCGCCCGGTATCAGGACCCGAGCGGCCGGCCGCAGCAACTCGAGGCCGAAGGACTCCTCGCCCGCGCCGTTCAGCACGAACTCGACCATCTCGACGGCCGCCTGCTCGTCGACCGCATGTCCCCGGTCCAGCGGATGGCGCAGCGACGCAGGCTCCGCGACCTCACGACGCGTTACCAGCGCCGGATGGACCAGGCGGTCGGGGTCGGCGGGACCCCCGAGGGGACCGACGCAGGGTCCGACGCCGCCGATTAGTACTACTACGCCGTGTTCTTAAACGCAGAGACCGCTGAGAACGCAGAGAACGGCAAAGATAGGGGAACGGCAAAGAACGTGCTTTTGAGCCGCTGGCGAAAATTGCCTTGCCGTTGTTACTCAGCCCTCCCTCTGCGACCTCTGCGATCTCTGCGTTGAGATAGCGTTGTAGAATCGGTCTCGGGAACGTTCTATGCGAATCGTCTTTGCGGGTTCGGGCACCTTCGGATTGCCCACGCTTCGCGCCCTCGTCGAGGGCGGCCAGGAGATCGTCCTGGTCGTCACGCAGCCCGACCGTCCCTCCGGGCGCGGGCGGACGGTCCATGCCGGCCAGGTCAAGCGCTTCGCCTCCGAGCAGGGCATCCGCCTCCTTCAGCCCGAAGACATCAACGCCCGGGGCCCCGTCCGGAGCATCCGGGCCGTCGAGCCCGACCTGCTTCTGGTCATCGCGTTCGGCCAGAAGATCGGCCCTTCGCTCATCGGCGTCCCGCGCTACGGCGCCATCAACCTGCACGCCTCGCTTCTGCCGAAGTATCGCGGCGCCGCTCCCATCAATTGGGCCGTCATCCGTGGCGAGGCCGAGACGGGTCTGACGGTCATCGAGATTACCGACCGGATGGACGCGGGCGACATTCTCGGCCAGCGTGCGACGCCCATCGGTCCCGATGAGACCGCGGGCGAACTGCACGACCGCCTCGCTCTCCTGGGCGCGCGCCTCGTCACCGAGGTCGTCCGCGAACTGGTGCTCGACGAAGTCGAACGACGCCACCAGAACGAGGCCCAGGTTAAGATCGCCCCGCGCCTGAAGAAGACCGACGGCCTCGTGGATTGGAAACAGCCCGCCGTCGCCGTCCACAATCTTATCCGCGGCACGACGCCCTGGCCGGGGGCTTACACCTGGTGGCAGCGAAAAGCCGGCCGCGAGTCCTTCCGCCTCGTCCTCGCGAAGACGAAGGTGATCGAGGGCGCCGCCTCCGCAGGCGGAACGTCCCTTCGGGAATGCTGCGCAGGCGGGGCGGGGCCCGGGGTCGTCCTCGCCGCCGGACGCGAAGGCGTCGACGTCGCCGCCGCATGCGGCGCCGTCCGCATCCTCAGCCTCACGCCGGCCGGCAAGCGGACCATGAGCGCCGCCGATTTTGTCAACGGATACGGCATCGAGGCGGGCGCACGGCTCGCGTCCGCCAGAGAGGGCGCCTCGTGATTGACCGGGCCGTCATCGCCTTGAATAATCTGGCCGTCCGCCTTCGCCGGACGCGCTGCCGGCCCGGCGAGGTGCTCGTCCTTTTCTCCCGCTGCCTTCAGCGTTCGGCCTGCGACGCCAACGTCACCGACGACCTCGCCAACTGCCGGCGCTGCGGCCAATGCCTGGTGACCCGGTTCCTCGAACTGGGCGAGCGGTGCGGCGTCCAGGTGTCCGTGGCGACGGGGGGCCGCCTCGCCGCCCAGCGCGCCCGCGACCCGTCGGTCAAAGCCATCGTCGCGGTGGCCTGCGGCAAGGAACTGCGCGCGGGCATCTTCGCCTCCTTGCCCAAGGCCGTCCTTGCCCGCTCGATCGAGTGGCCGTGCGGACCGTGCAAGGACACGACCATCGAGTTCCGCGACGTCGAAGAGGCGGTCCAGTGGCTCCTGCGGTGATCCCTCCGTCGCCCTCGGCGCGCGAAGCGGCGCTTGAAGCGCTGGGGCGCGCCGCCGGCGGCACAATCTTCCTCCGCGACGCCCTCCATGCCGTCTTCGAGAAAACCGATCTGGAGCCGCGCGACCGCGCCCTCGCCACGCAGTTGGCGGCCGGCGTGGTCCGCCATCGCCGCACCCTGCGCCTGTTCGTCAGCCACGCCCGCGGCAAGGGACGCCGCGCCACGACGATCCAGCCCGACCTGCTCGCCATCCTGGAACTCGGGGCGTTTCAACTGCTGTTTCTCGACCGCGTGCCGGCCTATGCGGCGGTCAACGAGGCCGCGGAGGCCGCACGACGCACCGCACGCACCAGGAAGTCCGGCGACAAGGCCGCCGGTTTT
>JAPLMM010000221.1 GCA_026387035.1 Planctomycetota bacterium | reverse complement strand
GCAGGCCCGGCGGGCGTGCGCCCGGCCGCGGCGGGGCTTCGCCGGGGTACGACACTGCCCCGGTTTCGTCGGAGCGGCAAGGAAAAAATCCCGGCCGCCTCGTCAGGACGCCTCCGGTGTCGCTGGAGGCCGATTGATTCGCAAGCGCCGCCCGGCTATAGTGGACGCGAAACGCAAGGCCGTCTGCCCAGGGAGGACGTGCCATGTGGTTTATTTCCGTTCCGCTGCTTATGCTGATCCTGCTGGTCGTGGGGATGCTGATCGACCTCTTGGTCGGTTCGTTTGCTGCCGTCGCAAGGGGTGTGACACGCCGTCTTCTCTAGGGCGCGGAGCCGGACCATGTATGAACCGACGCGAGAAGAGTTCCTCGAGATGGCCCGCCAGGGCAATACGATCCCCGTCTATCGCACGCTCCTCTCGGACCACCTGACGCCGGTCCTGGCGTTCAACAAACTCCTAGACGAGGACGGGCAGGGGTTCCTCCTGGAGAGCGTCGTCGGCCTGGAGCGCGTCGCGCGGTACACCTTCCTGGGCGTGCGTCCGCGCGAGACCATCCGCGCGTGGGGCCGGCGCGTGGAGGTCCAGCAGGGAGATCGCGTGACGCGGAGCGAGTGCGACGATCCGCTGGCCCGCCTGGCCCAGTGCCTCGCCGCCCACAAGGTGGTCCACCATCCCGACAGGTCGGGACTGCCTCGATTCACGGGCGGCGCGGTCGGCTACGCCGGGTACGACATCATCCGCCGCTATGAAAATCTTCCGAACGTCCCGAAGGACGATCGCGGCCTGCCCGACATGGTCTTCGGCTTCTACGACACGATGGTGATTTTCGACCACGTGCAGAAAACCGTGATGGTCGTTTCGAACGCGATCCTCGGCGACGGGGAACCGGTGAAGGCGTACGACGCGGCACGCGAGCGGATCGACGCCGTGTGCGAGCGACTCCGGCGCCCCGCGCCCCTCAAGGTCGAGGACATGGTCCGGTGCGAGGAGGTCCGGCTGCCGTTCAAGTCGAACTTCGAGCGCGACGACTTTCTGCGGGCCGTCGAAGCGTGCAAGGAGTACATCCGCGCCGGCGACATTTTTCAGGTGGTGCTGTCGCAGCGGCTTCGGGTCGAGTCGGGCGCCGCGCCGATCGACGTGTACCGCGCGCTGCGGGTCATCAACCCGAGCCCGTTCATGTTTTACCTGAAGACGAAGGACGTGACGCTCCTGGGGTCGAGCCCCGAGATCATGGTCCGCGTCGAGGACGGCGAGATTACGAGCCGGCCGCTCGCCGGCACCCGTCCGCGCGGCTCGGGCGCCGAGGAAGATAAGCGCCTCGAGAAAGAACTCCTCGCGGACCCGAAGGAACGGGCCGAGCACGTCATGCTCGTGGACCTGGCGCGGAACGACGTCGGGCGCGTCGCCCAGTACGACACGGTCCGCCTGTCGGACGTGATGCACGTCGAACGCTACAGCCACGTCATGCACATCGTGTCGAACGTGACGGGCCGGCTGCGCGACGGGTGCACGGCTCTGGACGCGCTCCGGGTGAGCGTGCCGGCGGGAACGGTGTCGGGGGCGCCGAAGGTCCGCGCGATGGAAATCATCGACGAGTTTGAGCCGACCAAGCGCGGACCCTACGCCGGGGCCGTCGGCTACGTGGATTACTCAGGAAACATGGATACGTGCATCGCACTTCGGACGATGGTCCTGTCGGGCGGCGTGATTGACGTCCAGGCGGGCGCGGGGATCGTGGCCGACAGCGTGCCCGAGCGCGAGTACGAGGAGACGCTGAGCAAGGCCCGCGCGCTCCTCCTGGCCGTCCAGGTGGCCGAACGCGGTTTCGGCCCGGCGTGAGTCTGAAGGGCAAGGCCAAAGGGCCTTTCGGGTTGCGCATGGGTTGTTGCCACTTGACATGGGCAGGGGCTAGTCGTACGATATGTCGTACGAAAGGAGGGTCAGGCCATGACGGTTCTGAGCGCAAGCGAGGCCAGAGAGCGTCTTTACCGGTTGATTGACGAAGTAGCCCAGTCTCACGAGCCTGTCCACATTGCCGGCAAGCGGGCGGCTGCCGTGCTGCTCTCCGAGGAGGATTGGCGCAGCATCCAGGAGACGCTGCACCTGCTTTCGATTCCGGGTATGCGCGAGTCCATCCGCGAGGGCCTCCAGACGCCGCTGGATGAGTGCAGCAAGGAGCCGGGCTGGTGACCTGGAACCTCGTTTACACGGCCCATGCCCGCAAGGATGCCAAGAAGGTTTCAGCGGCGGGTCTGCGCCCGAAAGTCGAGGTCCTGCTCGAGATTCTCCGCGAAGATCCTTTTCGCTCCCCGCCTCCGTTCGAGAAACTCGTCGGCGACCTCGCCGGCGCCTATTCCCGCCGCATCAACATCCAGCACCGTCTCGTCTATCAGGTCATCAAGGAAGCCAAAACCGTCAAAGTCATCCGCATGTGGACGCATTACGAATAGGCGGTCTGCGTCGCGGAGCGCAGCTTCGGCGCGGCGGAACCACCGACTTCGGTCCGCCCCCTCTCTGCAACGCAGCGACTCGTCAAGGGCCTTCCGATCGTGAAGCGGTTGGGATCCGTGTCAGGGAAATAGAAGATCGCCTCACTCATGATATGAGCATAGCAGAGTCGAGAGGAAGGATTGAAGCGGGGTGGACCAAGATAGCGGAATTCGACGATGAGACCGCTGCCGGCGCCGCCGCCCCAAGAGTAATGCCAGCGAACCCCTTCTCGCCAACCTTCGCTGCCTACGTCTTCGGCTCTGCTGGGGTTGCCCAGAAGCGCCTTGACTTCCTCGGGACTCATCCCTTGCCGGAGCATCTGTCCCAATCGGATCTGTTTCCGCGCCACGTGGCGCTCCGTCATGGAGATCCACACTTTGAGGATGGGGCGCGGTTGCAGCACGGCGCCGGCGACAAAGGAGACTCCCATCAGGATAGTGGCGAGCAGCACCAGTCCGAAAACCTTAAGCCAGTAACGCATGGTATTCCCTCCACAATGGTTCAACGAGTCCGCGGAGCGACCGCTCGCGGCTTAGCGCTCCGTTACGTTTTCAGCCGTGCGCCCAGCGCCTTGGCCACATTCGGCGGGACGAGTTTCGACACGTCGCCGCCGAGCGAGGCGACCTCCCGCACGAGGCGCGACGAGATGTAGGCCACCCGCTCGTCGGCCATGACGAAAACGGTCTCGACGCCCGCAATCGTCCGGTTCGTCAGGGCCAACTGGTACTCGTACTCGAAATCGGAGTGCTGCCGGAGGCCACGCAGGATGACCGAGGCCCCATGTCGGCGGACAAACTCGACCGTGAGGCCCTCGTAGGAATCGACGGCGACGTTCTTCAAGTCGGCGACGGCGTCGCGCAAGAGAGCGGTGCGCTCCTCGGTGGTGAAAAGCGGCTGCTTGTCGGGAGTCGACGCGACGGCCACGATGAGCCGGTCAAACAGCACTGTCCCCCGGCGAATGATGTCGAGGTGCCCGAGCGTGACGGGATCGAAGACGCCGGGATAAACGGCCACTTGCTCGCCTGCCATGCGATGTCCTCCGCTTGCGGTCCCCGGCCTCGCGGGGTCGGGTCCGGAAAGAAGATTGTAGAAAGGTGCCGGTCGGCGGGCAATACGAAAGGCGGCGCGGATTCCTTGACGGGGCCGGGCAGAGGCGCTATAACCGTCGACGTCTTCGGTTGAAAGTACGGTTCCTTCAGCGGGAGAAGATTGTCATGAAGAATGCGGGATGGATGATCGCGGCGTTTGCGGCGTTCGCGCTGGCGGCGTGGCCGTCGTGCGCGGCGGGGGCCGAGGCTCGGCCCGAAATCCTCGTGACGCTGCGGGCGGGTCATCCGCGGCTCTTCGTGACGCACGAGAGCCTGGAGCGGCTTCGGGCGGGCGTCGGGCAGGACGCCGACATGAAGACCCTCTACGAAAAACTCCGCAAGGAGGCGGACAAGACGCTCCGCGAGGAGCCGGTGCGCTACGAACTCGTAGGGCCTCGCCTCCTGCATGTCAGCCGCAAGTGTCTCGACCGCGTCTCGGCGCTCGCCCTCGTGTACCTCGTGAGCGGCGAGGCGAAGTACGCCGAACGCGCGTGGAAGGAACTGGAGGCGGCGGCGAAGTTCCCCGACTGGCATCCCCAGCATTTTCTGGACACGGCGGAGATGACGTGCGCCTTCGGCATCGGGTACGATTGGCTCTACAGTTTTCTCTCCGACGCGCAGCGCGCGCAGGTGCGCCAGGCGATTGTCGAGAAAGGGCTCCAGGAAGGGCTGAATTGTTACCGCGGCAAGGCGGGTTACGGCTGGTGGACCCGCGCGCATCACAACTGGAGCCAGGTGTGCAACGGCGGCCTGGCGGTCGGGGCGCTGGCCGTCGCCGACGAGGAACCGGTCGTCGCGGCCGAGGTCCTCGATGCGGGCCTGAAGGCGGTCCAGGGCGCGATGGGGAACTTCGGCGTGGACGGCGGATGGAACGAAGGGCCGGGGTACTGGGGATACACGCTGCGGTACACGTCCATGTACCTGACGGCGCTTCAGTCGGCCCTTGGGTCGATGAAAGGGCTCGACCAGACGCCGGGCCTGGCGGAGACGGGCCTGTTTCGCATCCACTTCATCGGGCCGACGGGTCGGACGTTCAACTTCGCCGACGCCCACGACTCCGCGGGGAGCGCAGCCGCGATGTTCTGGCTCGCGCGGGCCTTCAAGAAGCCGGTTTACGCGGCCTGCGAACGCCGGACGATGGGCGACGGCGCGTTCGATCTCCTGTGGTACACTCCCGAGGGGCAGGGTCCTGCCGAGAGCGGCTTGGCGCCGTCGAAACTCTTTCGGGGCGTGGACGTCGTCTTCTTCCGCAGCGCGTGGGACAACCCGAACGCCCTCTGGGTCGGCTTCAAAGGGGGCGACAACCAGGCGAACCACAGCCACCTGGACCTCGGGACGTTCGTGCTGGATGCGCTCGGCGAACGGTGGGCCCTGGACCTCGGGGGGGACGATTACGACCTGCCCAATTACTTCGGCGACAAGCGGTGGACCTACTACCGCCTGCGGACCGAGGGGCACAACACGCTCGTCGTGAACGGCGAGAACCAGAACCCGAAGGCGAAGGCGCCGATCGTGGCGTTCTCGTCCACTCGGCAAAGGGTCTCGGCCGTCGCGGATCTGTCGCAGGGCTACCTGATGTGCACGCGGGTTCTCCGCGGCATGGCGATGATCGCGCCGGGAGAGATTCTCATCCAGGACGAGGTCTCGGCCGGCGAGCCGGTCGGGGTCGTCTGGCAGATGCACACCCAGGCGGAGGTCAAGCCGGAGAAGAATCGCGCGGTCCTTTCGCTGAAGGGCAAGCGCATCGGGGCCGAGATTCTGGAGCCGGCGGGCGCGGTGTTCGAGGTCGCGGGGGCGAACCCGCCGCCGCCCGAGGCCCAGCAACCCGACGTGCGGAAACTCGTGGTTCGTCTTCCGGAGAAGGTGAAGAATGTGCGGATCGTCGTGCGGTTGATGGTCGAAGGGGCGGGAGGGGAGTCGCCCGAGGTCCATCCGCTGGCCGATTGGCCCGGCCGGATTGAAAACGCGGGCGGCGGAGCGGGGTCGAAATAGATTGAACGGGCGGCGGGGCCGCGCTATAATACCGGCCGCGAAGGTGGAAACTTATGGACCCATCCGTAAGGAGGAGCCGAATCATGATCATCGGCGGACGGACTGTTTGGCAGGCCTTGGCGGTCGGAGGCCTGGTGATTCTGTTAATCGCGGCGGGCTGCAAGACGACGCCGCCCGAGGAGGGCGCGCCGGGGCCTGCGGCGCCGACCGGACCCCATGCGGAACTGCTGAAACTTTTTCCGAAGGGGCAGGACGTGACGGACTGGAAACCGGTGGGCGACGTGGAAGTGTTCGGGCCCGTCGCGAAGCCGGAGGAGAAGGTGAAAGCCCTGGAGTCCGACGCGGGGGCCGACGCGGCGCTCGTGCGTGCCTACGGGTACGTGAAGTCGGGCGTGGCGCGGTACGGTCGCGGCGGGACGGGCGAAGCGATGACGCTGCGGATCTACGAGATGGAGAGCCCGTCGGAGGCGTTCGGCCTGTTCAGCGTGGGGTCGTCCGGGGCGCAGTTCCCGCCGATGGGGCAGGCCGCCCGGATGTCGGACAAGGCGCTGGGGTTCGTCAAGGGGCCGTACGCCGTGCTGGCGGAGTTCCAGGGCGCGGGCGGTGGGGAACCGGCGCTGAAAGAGTTCGCCCAGTGGGTGGACGATCAGATCACCTCCAAGGGTTATCGGCCGGCGATCCTCGAGGGTTTTCCGATCGGGTCGATCCAGGGCGAGCGGTATTATCTGCATACATTCAATGTTCTTGCGAGGCTTCCGTTTATGCCCAAGGGCGACGCCGCAATGGTCGAACGCGCCCTGGCCTTCGGGCCGGGGACCGATGTTGCCATCATGGGATACCCGACGACGCAGACGGGGGTGGTGAACTACCTCTTCGTGATCCGGTACCCGACGGCGGCGGATGCGACGGCGGCGTACAACGGCTACTCGGCCTACCTGGATGGGAGCACGAACGCGGCGGAGCGGAACATTGCCGTCGCGCCCCCGGTTCAGACGTACCTGGCGGGGACGTTCAACGCGGAGGAAAACTCCATTCGCGACCGCCTGGCCGAGATCCTGACGGGTCTGGGGGGCTGAGGTTCCCTATCTCGGTACCCTTCGAGTGCTTAGCGGGCGGCCCGACGGCTGCCCGCTTTCTTTCCCGAAGTCTGTTTTTGGCGGCGTTCGGTCTCCGCGAGCGGTTCGCCAGGCGGCATGGCGAAGCGTTTGATTCCCTGCGGCGTGCCCTCTCGGAGGCTTGAAAATGGGCAATCTGGGCGGTCCTGCAAGGGCCTCGAGGACCTCGGAATCGGGTCTTCATGGAAAAATGCTTGCATCGGGGAGGTGAGGCGCGTAGACTGCCTTCCTTTTGGCGGCAGAAGGGTGCAGAAAAAGGGCGTTCAGGCGATAGGAGACAGGCGTGGCGAAACACTTTGCGGACCGGATGCTCGATGCCATCGAGGCGAAACAGGCGCCCCTGTGCGTCGGCCTGGACCCGATGTACGAGCGCCTGCCGAAACAGATCCGGGAGATTGCCTCCTCGAACCGGGCGGGCCTGGGAGAGCAGGCGGCCGCGGCACGGGAGTTCTGCCAGAGCGTCATTGACATCGTGGCCGGACAGGTGCCGTGTGTGAAACTCCAGAGCGCCTACTTCGAGCGTTGCGGGCCGAGCGGCGTGCGGGCGTACTTTGAGGTGGCGGACTACGCGCACGAGCAGGGCCTGCTGGTGATCGGCGACGTGAAGCGTGCGGACATCGGCTCGACGGCCGAGGCCTATGCCGTCGCGCACCTGGAGGAAGTTTTCATCGGCGAGGGTAAGGACGAGCGGACAGTCACGCTGGACGCGGCGACGGTGAACCCGTATTTCGGGAAGGACGGCGTGCAGCCGTTCATCGAGACGGCGAAGGCGGGCGGGCAGGGCGTCTTCGTGGTCGTGCGGACGACGAACCCGTCGGCGAAGGACTTCCAGGATTTCAAGGACGCGGAAGGACGCCGCGTGTTCGAGCGGATCGCCGAACGCGTCAACGACTGGGCCAACCAGGAAGGATGCCTGGGGGACTGCGGGTACAGCCTGGTCGGGGCCGTTGCGGCGGCAACCTATCCGGAAGACACCAAGTTACTGCGCGCCCTGATGCCGAACAGCCTGCTCCTCGTGCCGGGGGTCGGAGCCCAGGGAGGCTCGGTCGACGACGCGACGCTGGCATTTCACGACGACGGATGGGGCGCGCTGGTCACGGTGTCGCGGAGCGTGATTTACGCCTGGGAGCGGCCGGAGTACCAGCACCTCGGCGAAGTGAACTGGGAGGAAGCGATCGAGGTGGCGACGGTGGACGTGAAAGCGGCGCTGGCGGAGGCGCTGGCCCGGCGTACGGCGACGGTCTGAAGGCGGCGCGAACGGTTCGGATGCGTGGATGGAGGCCACCGGCAAGATCGCCCATCGTGGACCGCGGGGCCGGCCGAGGTCGGCGTCGGCGGTCCCCGCTCGCCCGGAAGGGCGGGCGGTGACGATCATGGGTCTGGGGTTGTTCGGGGGCGGCGTCGGGGCCGCCTCTTATTTCGCGCGTCGCGGCGCCCACGTCACGGTGACGGACTTGAAGCAGGCGGAGGCGCTCGCGCCGAGCCTCGAGGCGCTCGAGGGCCTCGACATCACGTTCCATCTGGGCGGGCACCGGCCGGCCGACTTCACGGAGGCCGACCTCGTGGTGGTGAGCCCGGCGGTGCCGAAAACGTCGCCTTACCTGGCGATGGCCGTCGAAGCAGGCGTGCCGGTCACGAGCGAGATGAATCTGTTCGTCGCGTTGTGTCCCGCGCCGCTGGTCGGCGTGACGGGTTCGAGCGGGAAGAGCACGACGACGGCGCTTCTGGGGGAGATGCTGGCGCGGTTTCGCCCGACGCGCGTGGGCGGCAACATCGGCAAGAGCCTCCTGGACGAGGTGCACCAGATCGGGCCGGACGAGACCGTCGTCCTGGAACTTTCGAGTTTCCAACTGGAGGACCTGGCGGCCATCGAACGAAGCCCGCACGTGGCCGTGGTCACGTGCGTCAGCCCGAACCATCTGGACCGGCACGGGACGATGGCGGCCTACGTCGCGGCGAAGAAGAACATCCTGCGGTTTCAAGGCCGGGAGGACGTGGCGATCCTCAATGCCGACGACGCCGAAGTGCGGACGTGGAAGAAGGACGCTCGCGGCCGGGCGGTGTTCTATTCCGTCAAGGAGGCGCTGGACGACGGCGCTTTTCTGAAGGGAACGGAACTGGTGTTTCGGCTGGGAGGCACGGAGGAACGGGCGGACCTGGCGGGGCGCGTGCGGCTCCGTGGGCGGCACAACCTGGCGAACGTGCTGGCGTCGGCGACGGCGGCGCGGTGGCTGGGGGTGCCTTTGGAAGCGATTGTGTCGGCGGTGGAAGCGTTCCGGCCGCTGCCGCATCGCCTCCAGGTCATCGGCCGCGTGGGCGACGTCCTTTTCGTGGACGACTCGAAGGCGACGACGCCGGAGTCGGCCCGCGTCGGCATGGAGGCGTTTGACCGCGGCGTGGTTCTCATCGCCGGGGGGTACGACAAGCACGTGGACCCGGAGGTTCTTCTGAAGGCGATCCGGACAGGAACCCGGGCGGTGGTGCTGATGGGGGCGACGGCCGAGGCGCTCGCGCGGGCCCTCGAGGGCAACGGGCCGCCGGTCGAGCGGGCGGAAAACATGGAAGACGCGGTGCGGCGGGCGGCGCGTCTGGCGAAGGCGGGCGACGTCGTGCTTCTCTCGCCGGGGCACGCCAGTTGGGACATGTTCGAGAGTTACGAGCACCGGGGCGATGCGTTTCGGCGTGCGGCAGAGGCGCTCGGCCTCGAAGCGGCGGCAGCGGAGGACGAACGGGAGGTCGGCTCGAGTGGACTTGCTGGAACGATTTGAGGATGCCGGGCACGACGGGCGGGACCTCAGGCCGCTGACCTTCTGGTCGTGGAACGATCGGCTGGATGCGGAGGAGATCCGCCGGCAGGTGCGTGAGATGGCGAAGGGGGGCCTGGGCGGCCACTTCATGCACGCGCGCCAGGGCCTTGTGACGCCGTATCTGAGTCCGGAGTGGATGGCGGGCGTACATGCGGCGGTGGAGGAGGGTCGGCACACGGGTGTCGCGCCGTGGTTGTACGACGAAGACTGCTGGCCGAGCGGCGCCTGCTCGGGGCGCGTGTACGCGGGGCGCGAGGCGTTTCGCGACAAGCACCTGGTGTTCGAGGAGATCGAACCGGAGGGATGGGAGCCGACGGAGCGGACGGTGGCGGTGTTTGTGGGGAAGAAGGGGCGGGACGGCGGATACGAGGAGTTCCGGCGGGTGGACGATCCGCATCGCGTCTGCCACCTGCGTCGCAAAGCGGACGAAGCGGTTCTGCATTTCGTTTACCGGACGGGCGATTACGTGGATGTCCTTTGCCGGGAGGCCACCGAGGAATTTCTGAAGCGAACGCACGAGGCGTACCGGGAATCGGTGGGTCGCGAGTTCGGGCGGTTGATTCCAGGCATCTTCACGGATGAGCCGCAGTACGGCTGGAGCGGTCACCAGGTGCCTTGGTCGTTGGAGTTGCCGCGGTTCTTCCAGCGTTCGTGCGGATACGATTTGGCGGGCCGGTTGCCGGAACTGTTCTTCCCGGTGGGGGATTATCGGCAGGTGCGGTTCGACTTTTACGAATCGCTGACGCGCCTGTTCCTGCTGGCGTGGACGCTGCCGGTCTATCAGTGGTGCGACCGAAACCACCTGATGCTCACGGGCCACGTGATGGGGGAAGACACGCTCCGGAGCCAGGTGGTGCACGTCGGCGCGGCCATGCCGCATTATGAATACATGCACATTCCCGGCATCGACCATCTGTATCGGCGGCTGGGGAGCCCCGTGCCCGTCAAACAGGTGTCGAGCGTGGCGGCGCAGTTGGGTCGTCGGCGGGTGCTGAGCGAGATGTTCGCCGGCTCGGGCTGGAACGTCAGTTTCGACGACCTGAGGTGGATCGCGGAGTGGCAGTTCGTGCTGGGCGTGAACCTGGTGTGCCAGCATCTTTCGTCGTTCACGCTGCGCGGTTGCCGAAAACGCGACTGGCCTCCCAGCCTGCATTGCCATCAGCCCTGGTGGCCGCACTATAGCCTTTGGAATGATTACATGTCGCGGCTGCTGTCGGTGCTGACGGAAGGGAAGGCCGTCGCGGATGTGCTCGTGATTCATCCGATCTCCAGTGCGTGGGCCGAGTACAGCCCGCTGGATACGCGCGAAGTGGACGGACTGGACCGGCGACTCGCGGCGCTGGCGGATGCGGTGCTTGCGACGCACGCCGACTTCCATTTCGGGGACGAACTGATTCTGGAGCGGCACGGCCGGGCGGCGAAGGGAGAACTGGTGGTGGGCAAGGGCCGATACCGGGTGGTTATCGTGCCGGACGCCACCAACCTGCGGACGAGCACGGTGCGGCTGCTGGGGCGGTTCAAGCGGTCGGGGGGTCGGATCGTTTTTGC
>JAPLMM010000220.1 GCA_026387035.1 Planctomycetota bacterium | reverse complement strand
TCTTTGACCGTGCTCTTGGAGGGGGCGAGGCAGTCGTAGATGGCGCCGCAATCGTGCTTATCGGGGTTCTCCTTGCCCCATGAGTTGATGACCTGGACCTCGATGCCCGTCTGGACGCAGTCCTTGATGTTGTCGGTGCGGATGAAGATGCCGCTGTTGCCTTGTGTCTTAAACTCCAGGTCCAGGACGAAGTCGCCGAAGCGGTCCTTGGTCCAGATGTCGCCGGCCTTGTCCTCGCGGGTCACTGCGCCGTCCTTGACGACCCATCCTGCGCCGGGCTCCTTGCCGCCGGCGTTCTGCCAGCCCTCGAGGTCTTTGCCGTTAAAGAGGGCCTTGAACCCCTTTTCGTCAGCGGGAGCCGGTTTGTTCTTCGGGGCCTTGCCCGGTTCCAGTGCGGCGGCGAAGATGCGGAGTGCCGCCGGCTCGGCGGCCGACTTGCCTCGGACCTTGGCGGTGGGGGTGGTGTCGGCCTTCAGGTCGCCGAGGGCGAACTGGATGCCCGCCAAATAGCACTCGAGGATTTTCGGGGTCCAGAAGATTTCGTTATAGTGGCCGAGGGAGCAGTAGAAGGTGCGGCCTTTGCCATAATCGTGGATCCACGCGACGGCGAAGTCTTTGTCCGCCCGCTTGCCTTTGTCCTTGGTCTTCGTCATGTCGAGGCTCAAGAGGACGTGCAGGCGGTCGCGGGAGTAGGCGTCCCATCCGGCCTTGCCCGGGCCGAACTGGTAGATCTCGTCCTTGACCATGAATCCTTCGCCGCCGAACGCCTTGGTGATCGGGCTCGCGGGATCGTCGATCTTGATGCCGACCTCTTCGTTCCAAGGATGGCCGTCGAAGTATCCGCCCATCATTTCGCCGAACTCGCGCCACTTGTAGAAGCAGTCGGTGGAGGCGTGGATGCCGATGAGGCCTTTGCCGCCCTTCACGAAGTCCAGGAGGCTCGCCTTCGACTCGTCATCGGTGAACAGATCGCCGGTGCAGTTGTTGAGGCAGACGGCGTCGAAGGCCTTGAGGCTGTCGGGCTTGAAGACGGCGGGGTCGTCGCTGACGGTCGTCTCGAAGGCGCCGGTCTTCTGGCCCATGATCTCCAGGGCCTTGGAGCCGTAGGGGATGGAGCCGTGATGGAATCCCTTCGTGAGGTTGAAAACGAGGAGTTTCCGGGGCTTGGCGGGCTTGGCGGGGGCCTTGTCGGGCATGGCCGCCGTGATCTTCTGAACGTCGGCGTCGGACACGCTTCCCTGGGCCGCCGATGCTGTGCCGTACAGCAACAAAACCGTGCTGATGAGGACTGCAAGCATTGCCAGGCGTTTCATCGTAATCTCCTTGTGCTCATAACCGTGTCGGCGTCCGGGAGCCGGGCTTCCGTTCGCTCTCGTTCTGAAACCCCGTCCGCCGGCCAGGGTGACGCCAAAAGCAACCGTCACCCCCCCCGGCGAAAGGGCTGTGTAGCGAGTCATCCTTATCGCATGAGGTGGCCAGGGGTGCAACAAAATTGCGTCCCGGCCTGGAGGATGAGACGTTCCGGCGCTGAAATTCTTCACCGGGGGTCTCGGCCCGGCCGCCGGGGAAGGTTAAATTGTGCGTCACTTGCCGCCCAAGCGGTTGTTTAAAAGGATGGGGCGGGACGGACCGTGAGGCCCGCCCGCCGGCCTTGGCAATGGAGAAGGAGGGACTCCAATGCGAAACACGTCCTTGCGAAGTCTCATGCTGGTGTTGCTGTTGGCGTCGGCGGCCGTGCTGGTCCAGGCGTGCCAGAAGTCGGAACCGGCCGGACAGTCCAGGGAATCGGCCGAGGCTGCCGGCGCCGGCGACCTGGAGCCGATCGTGATCGATTTGCCTCAACCGCAGATCCCCGGCTTGCCGCCGCTCGAACTTTTCGAGACGCGCGACCTTCTCGGGCCACACGTTGAGAAACCGCTCGGCAAGCGCCGCGCGCCGTTCATGGCGCCGAAGGGGACGACGAACGTCGCGCTCAAAAAGCCAGTCAGTGGGAGCGACGAAGAGACGATCATGGGGGAATTGGCATTGATTACTGATGGCGACAAGGAACCCGGGGACGGAAATTTGGTCGAACTCCCTGCCGGCCTGCAGTATGTGCAGATTGACCTCGGAGCCGAATACAACATCTATGCCATCGTCATCTGGCACTACCACAAGGAGCCGCGCGTCTATCACGACATCGTCGTCCAGGCGTGCTCGGACCCGGACTTCATCACCGGCGTGACGACCGTGTTCAACAACGATTACGACAACTCGGCGGGGCTCGGCCTGGGCGAAAACTTGGAGCGGGTCGAAACTTATGAAGGCCATCTGATTGACTCGAAGGGTGTCAAGGGGCGGTACGTCCGCCTCTACAGCAACGGGAACTCGACGAACGATTGGAACCACTACATCGAAGTCGAGGTGTATGGCAAGCCCGCCCCATGAAGCGCTCGACCCTGGTTAGCGCTTGCATCGTCGCAGCCGTCGGCCTCCACGATCTGCCGGACCCGATCGTGACTCACCCGCACCTGCGCCAGCCGTGCCAAGTTCTCCGACGCCTTCCGAAAACTGACCCCCGCCATCGCGGCCCGGTAGCACAGTTCCCGTGCCCCGGCGCTGACGAGGCTCCGCACCACGCCCAACCACGCATCCAGAGGCGCGACGGTCCCGCCTTCGGAAGCCGCATACACCGGCCGCCTCACCCCGATCGTCCCGTTGACCGTCAGCGGACTGATCGCGCTATCCCCTTTGTACCGGAGGCGTCGGCCGGTCGCACCGGCCGGAGGGGGGAAAAGCGGCTTTCGCCGCGTCTGTCCGCAACTGGATGCCCAACGCGAAGACCCGTTTTCGGAATCGCTCCATGGCGTCCCGCACCGGTTCCTCACTCGCGGCGATCACCGCCCCGGCCGGGGCCTCGTTGATCGCCTCCGTCACCTCCGCCAACAACCGTTCCATCTCCGGCCCAGCCATCTTCTTCAGTTGCCCCAGCGTGATCTTGGCTTGCTTGGACATGCGCCTTGCCTCCTCCGGGCGGCAGTGCCCGTAAGACAAGGCTAGCAAAGGATTTAAAATGCGCCAGAAAATTTAGTCACACCCGTCGGCCAAGACCGTTCGTGACGCCTCGACGATTCGTCGAGACAGTACGCCGTGGCACGCGGGGGGGAGGAGCCCCCTCACCCTACCCTCTCTCATTCGACCCACCCGTCGAGAGCCTCTGGGTCGAACGAGAGGCTCTCGACGGGCCACGAGGGGAGAGGGGAAAAAGAGGGGCGCGCGGCGGGGGGCAAATGCGGAGTGCGGCCCGAAGGGCTCCTATGAAGGAACAGGGACCCCAAGGGGGTCCAACGGCGAACAGGGAGAGTGCGGAGTGAACGGCATCCCGCAGCCCGCCACGGCGGGTGAAATTCGCCCCGGTGAAACTGGGGCTCATCTGCGGGCTTTAACGGCGCGCGGGGCGAAAGGCGTCCCGGGGAGGTCCCGGGGCCCGCCACAGGCGGGTGAAATTCGGTCCCTTCGGGGCCTCATCCCCGGGCGTTAATGGCGCGCGGGGGGGAAACGATTGCGGATTGCGGATTTCGGATTGCGGATTTGGGATTGAACGGCGAAAGACAACTTTTATTCTGCCCTTCGACCATGCTCAGGGCCCTGAGGCTCTCGAAGGGCGTTCCGCGATTTCCCGACCGCGTAGAGCATCGTGTCGGTGGCGACGTAAAGGACGCCGTTCGCCGCCACGGGCGAGGCGTGCATTGCCGAGCCGAGCGTCACGCGGCTAACGACCCGTTTTTCCCTCCCGGCCGCGAGGATCCAGAACTCGCGGCGCGTCGTGCCGACGTGCACCTTTCCGTCGGCGAGGAGCGGGGAGCCATAGATTTCGCCCTTCGCTTCGTGGACCCAGACGGCCTGTCCCGTAGCCGCATCGAGGCAGTGGACGCGTCCGCTCGTGTCGGCGATGTAAACGAGACCGTCGCCGACGGCCGGCGTCGAGAGGCAGTGGCCTTGCGTCGCGTAGGACCAGACTTGGGCGCTCCTGGTTACGTCGCCGGTGCCGTTTGCCTCGACGCACTTGAGGGCCGACGCGCGCTTGCCGTGCCAGGTGTCGCCGCTCGCCGCGACGTACACCCGGCCTTCGGAGAAGACGGGCATGCCGATGAAGACGCTGGGCCCCTCGCGCCGGTTGTCGAAGAAGGCGTGGGGGTCCTCGACGCGCCCCGCGGGGTCGCCATCGAAGGCCCAGACCTGTCGGAGCGTGGCGGGGGTTTCGGCGGGCGGCTCGGGGAGCGCCTCGAAGGCGTACAGGAAGCCGTCACCCCCGCCGAAAAAGATGAGTGCTTTGCCACCCGCTTCGCCGAGCGAGGGCGACGACCATTGCCCGTGAAAGAGGCGGCGCCCGATGCCGGCGGCGTCTTTCGCCACGAGGCGGCCGGTCCGCTTGTCCAGGACGACGAGGCTCGGGGCGTCGGGGGCCGGCACGCGTTTGTGGGTGTGCTCGACGCCGTTCGACGTGCCGACGTAGAGCCGGTCGCCGACGAGGAGCGGCGAGGAGTTGGATGCGTTGTGCGGCCGGACGCCTGCCTCCGCCACCATGTCGAAGAGCCAGACGATGTCGGCGTCCTGCGCTGCCGGTTGGAGGGGCGGGTTGCCGGCGCCCGCCAGGTGCGAGCCCTCGTCGGTGAACGGCCCGTCGTTCCCGTCCGCCATGCCGTCCGCGTCGAGGCAGACGACCTCGCAGCGATTCGTGACGAGGTAGACGCGGTCGCCCTCGACGGTCGGCGGCGAGGTGATGCCGATGTCGTACCAGTCGGCGTTGGTGATCTCCGTCAACTTCGGGACGACGAGTTGCCAGAGCAACTTGCCCGTGGCCTCGTCGAAACACATGAGGACGCCGCGGTCGCCCGGGAGGCGCGGGTCGCGCGGCGAGCCGTTGTTCGTGCCGACGTACACCCGGCCCCCCGCGACGACCGGCGTCGAGTTGGTGTGCGTCCCGAGAGGGACGGCCCAGCGGACGTTCGCCCCGCCGGCCGGGTCGAACGAATCCGCGAGGCCCGTCTCCTCGGAAACCATGTTGCGAGAGTGGCGTGCGCCCCACTGGGGCTGGTCGGCGGCCTGCGCGCACGGGATCGCTGCCGCGAGCGCTGCCGCCAAGGCCGTCCCTGTCCATCCGACGCGTCCGGCCATTGCTGCTCCCGAAAAGCGAAAGGGTTCCGGCCCCTTTTTGTTGAACCCGTTTGTGCGGCGGTCGGTTCCGGCCAATTGGGCCGCGAGGGGTGACGTGACCGGCGGCTTCCGCCGCTGGCTCGAACGGCACGCGCTCGCCGTTGGCTCGCGGCTAAACATGACGGCGGCTACGGCGTGGCAAGGCGGCGCGCGGGGGGGGCGAACGATTGCGGATTTCGGCCCGCCTTCGCCAAGGCTACGGCGGGTAAAATTTCGGATTGCGGATTTGACGGCAACGGATGCACGGCGAAACAGGCGCGCGCGGGGTGCCGGGGCTTTTCGTCAAGGCGGGTCCGCCGACGGTCCGATAAACTTGGTTGCCAGACTTCCGTCCGTCCGCGAGCGGACCCTGCATAGAGTGGAAACCGTTCGATGATCAACCGGCGAGATTTTCTGAAGCGTCTCCTTTCGTCCGCGGCGCCCGTGGTCGCCTCGTGCATCGCCATCGGCTGCGGCGCGGGGCAGGGCCTCCTCCTCCGCGAGCCGTACAAGCCCATCTTCGGCTCGCGCGTCGCGGGGGGCGTCGCCCCGGCGCCCGTGCGTCCGGCGTCGTGGCAGATCCCCGCCGACTGGCGTCCCAGCGGCGCGGAGCGTCCGTGGCGGTTCATCGTCGTTCACCACAGTGCGACGACGTGGGGCTCGGCCGACGAGTTCGACCGCATCCACCGCGCCCGCGGCTGGGACGAACTCGGGTACCATTTCGTCATCGGCAACGGGTCGGGGGCCGGGGACGGCGAGGTCCAGATCGGCCCGCGATGGTTCAAGCAGAAACACGGCGCCCACTGCAAGGTCGCCGACCATCCGGAATACAACGACGTCGGCGTCGGCATCTGCCTGGTCGGAAACTTTAACGACTCCCGTCCGACGGAAGCGCAGATGCGTGCGCTGGCGTCGCTCGTCCGGTTCCTCATGGAGCGGTACCGAATTCCGCGGTCGCATATTTACGGCCACGGGCAACTGAAGGCGACCGATTGCCCCGGGCGGTACTTCGACTACGTTGATCTCTGGCGCCGGCTGTAGCGTGACGTGTGCGACAACAAGCCCAGGGATTTCAATCCCTGGGCTTGGAATTGGAATCCCTGGGCTTGGACCGCTACTCGAGGACCTCCAGGTCGTCCACGGTGACCAGATAGGTTCCCCAGGCCGGCAAGTACGTCCGCGTGCCGCGGACGCCGACTGCCTTGCCGGCGTACTGGTTCAGGTCATAGAGTGTGCTCTGGAGGACGACGACGGGCCAGCCGCGCTGGTCAACCAGTTTGAACTTGATGGCGTAATCCACGTCTTCGAGTTGCAGGATGGGTGCGACGACGCCGGTGGCCAGGAAAGGCGGTTTTTGCAAGGCGGCCTCGCGTTCGGCGGCGGTCATCGCGGCGGTGCGCTGGGCGTTGAGTTCGGTGAGGCGCTGGTCGAGCCGGCTGCCGATCGCGACCGTCGCGCGGAACTCTTTCTGCTGCTCGACGAGTGCCTGGATTTCGGCGGCGCGGCGCGAGGCCGCCGCCTTCAGCCAGTTCTTTTCGGCCTTGTCGGCGATGTCGGCGAACTGGGCGAGGGCCGGGGCGTAATCGCGTTCGTCCACCGGTTTTTTCATCTCTCCCGCGAGGGCCGCGCCCGCATCGTTATAGGCCTGGGCGAGCGGATCGAGTTTGGGCGGCTCGACGTTCACCGAGGGGAGCGGTCCCACCGACGTGAGGCTGGCGCCCGGCGTCACGTATTGCGTGAGGACGTACACGCGCGCCCCTTCGGGCGGCGCGACGCGGAGCCTGTCGCCTTCCGCCGGACCGAGGACCTGAAAGGTCGCGCCCTCCGCCGGGGCGGGCATGACGCACCACTGGCGCCTCGCCGCCGGGCCCGACGCATAGACGCGGGCGGCGGGCGAGGCAAGCGTCGCCGTCGCCCCGTCGCCGGACAGGGTCACATCGTTCTTCGCGACCAGTCCGCAGACGCCCGTCAGCGGGCGAAGGGCCAGCCAGTCGCGCGATTCGCTTTCGACGACGACCGGCGTGTTCTTGGCGGCCTGGACCAGCGGGTAATAGTAGGAGCCGGGTCCGCACCGGATGTTGACGAGGTCGGCGTTGATGAAGCCGGTGTATGGCGGCGTAGGCCGCGCAGCCGTCGCCGTCGTCTGGGCCGGCGCCGGGGGCGAGAAGCCGATGAGTGCAAGGGCGAAAGCGAGTCCGCTAGCCAGTCGTGTCCGGTGCATCCGAGTCGCTCCTTCCTACCGAGTGGAGAGGATCACCTGCCGTCTCTGCTTGCCAGTTCCGTCGGGCAGGCGGGCAATCCTCAAAGGTACTCCACCCCCCGGCGAGTGTCAACAAAAAAGGATCGCGAGGCCGGCGGGGGTGCGGGAGAGCGGGTCCCGGGGATTCGGCCCCTGCGGGGCCTCATCCCCGGGCGTTAACAACGGGCGGCGGAACCGGCCCCAACCCCAACGGGGCAGGCGGGGCAGGCGCGCGGGGGCTCAGGGGTGGCGGCGTTGCCAGAGTTCCTCGGCCTCGGGGGGGCGGATGTAAACGGGTTCGAGGCGCAAGGGGTCGGCGAACTCGCCGCGGGCGTGCATCTGGCGACCCAGTCGCGCGACAACCGAGGGGCGGACGTCCCAGAGGTCTTCCGGCGCGAGGTCGAAACCGCTGAGGGCCGACCGGCCTTTCGGGATGCCGCGGCCGAGGATGAAGGCGGGCGGCTGGAGTCGTCCGGCGAGGTCCTCGGGTTCGAGGAGCGTCGGGCCGAGGATTTCATCGAGCCGGCCGCTGCGGCGTTCGAAGATGCTCGCGAAGAGGCCGCCGCGCTTCGCATCGAGAATGGGGACGACGCGCGGGGCGTCGGGCGGGGCGTTCTCGGCAAGGGCGCGAAGTGTGGGGACGGCGACAATCGGCGCGCCGGTGTGCCAGGCGGTGAACTTGGCGAAGACGACGGCGATGCGCAGACCGGTGAAGGACCCGGGGCCGATGCTGACGGCCAGGAGTTCGATGTCCCGGGGGGTCCAGCCTGCGGTGGCGCAGGCGTCGCGGATGGTGAGGAGGAGGTCCCTGCCGTGGCGAAGGCCTTCGTCGAGCCGGCGTTCGTCGAGGAGCCGCTCGGAGTCGGCCAGGGCGATGCCGCCGCGCGGACCCGAGGTTTCGACGGCCAGAATGCGCATGAGCAGCCTTTCGCGGCGCCGAACCGGGTGCATTCTAACCCGCCAAGGCGCCGGCGGCAAGCGTTGGGCGTTGGCGTGAAGAGGGAAACGGTTGACTTGGTCGGCCAGGGGCCTATACTGGGCTCCCTTCGCCGGAAACAAAAGAGGAGGCAGGCGGTGATCGACGCGAAACTGCTTCAGATTTTGGTGTGCCCCGTCTGCAAGACGAAGGTCCGCCCGGAGGGGGACCGCCTGGTGTGCCAGAAGCCGGGGTGCGGGCTTCGGTACCCGGTCCGGGACGATATTCCGGTGATGCTCGTCGAGGAGGCGGAGAAACCGGGCGAGGCATCGAAGGAAGCGGAAGGGCATAGTTAGCCGCCGCGCTTGCGCGGCGCGTGCTGTTCATCGGAGCGGGTGAGGCGATGATCGCACTGGTGTCGGACATACACGGTAACATCGAGGCGATGGACGCGGTGTGCGCGGACGTGGCCGAAAAAAAATGCGAGGCGGTCCTGTGCCTCGGAGACGTGGTGGGGTACGGTCCGGACCCCAAGGCGTGCCTGGACCGCGTGATGGGGTTCGACCGGACGATCATGGGGAACCACGACCACGCGGTGTTCATCGAGCCGGCGGGATTCAACACGCCGGCCGAGCGTTCGATCTTCTGGACGCGGAAGGTGCTGGAGTCGGAGCCGGACGAGGCGCTGCGGCGCCGGCGCTGGGAGTTCCTGGCGCGAATGGGGACGTCGCATTCGCAGGATGGAATCCTGTACGTTCACGGTTCGCCGCGGTATCCGATGCACGAGTATCTGTTTCCGGACGAAGGCGAGATGAGCCCGGCGAAACTGATGCAGGTGTTCGACCTGGTCAAGAGCGCGTGCTTCCTGGGGCACACCCATTTGCCGGGCGTATTCACCGCGGGCTACGAATTCCTGACGCCGGCCCAGGTGGGGCACAGGTACATGATCGGCCAAGGCAAGGCCGTCATCAACGTCGGGAGCGTCGGACAGCCGCGCGACCTCGACCCGCGCGCGTGCTACGTGACGCTCGACGGCAACGAGGTCCAGTGGCATCGCGTGCCGTACGACTATAAGACCACGATGGAAAAGATCCTGGCGATCGACGAGTTGGACGATTTTCTGGCGAACCGGCTGGCGGAAGGGCGGTAACGGCATTGCGGCCCGCCTTCGTCCCGGCGCGCCGGGACTACGGCGGGTAAAATTTCGGATTGGCGTATGGTGTGTTGAGGCGGTGAGGTCGCTCGCCGCGCTGACACTCAGGCACTCAGGCACTCAGGCACTTAGGGCTCGAACGTGGACCGCGAATCGATCATCCGAATGGTGGTGGCCGTCGCCATCTCCATGGGCCTCATGCTGGTCTTCCAATTCGTGATCGCACCTCGCGTGTGGCCGCCGGGGGAAAGGCCGGCCGGGCAGCCGGCGTCCAAGCCGCCAGCCGAGAAGCCCGCCCCTGAATCGTCGGCGCCCAAGAAGCCGGAGCCGGGAAGCGTCCTGTCGGAACCTCCCTCGCCCGAAGCACCCGCACCCGAAAAGCCCGCGCCCGAGACGCCGCCTTCGGACCGCGCACTGGTGGGCAAGCCACCAGTGCCCCCCGGCCCTGCGGAGAAGGTGCCGGAACTCACGGCCGTCGGGGCAACGGGTGAGGAGGCCGAGAAGCCGGCCGTCATGGGCTCGGCCCGGTACGGGAGCGACTACAATCTGGAGGTGTGCGTGACGCCGCGCGGCGGCGCGGTCCAGCGCCTGTCGCTGGCGCGGGACCGGTTCTTCAAGACTGTCGCGGACCGGGGCGAGAAGGATCCCGACAAGCGGCAGGCGATGGACCTGGTGGAGGCGAGCGCGCCGTTCCCGGCGTTTCGGATTCCGGAACTGCGCGTGTGGTTCGCGGGGGCGGACGGGCCGTCGCGGGTGGACCTTTCGGAGGTGCTCTGGCGGGTCGAGAAGAGCGGGCCGACCGAGGTCGCGTTTTCGGTGGAGGTGCACAAGACGGATGGGACGCCGGCGCTTCGGGTCGTGAGGCGGTACACGCTGCGGCCGCGCGGCGCGGCGCGCCAGGACGCGCTGCCGGGGACGGACGGGCCGGCCGCGGCATCGGTGGATTACGAGATCGGGATGGCGCTGGAGTTTGTGGCGCTTGCGGACGAGGTGGAGCGGGTGGATTACGTTCTCGCGGGTCCGGCGGCGCTTCCGCGGGAGGACGTGCGGAGCGATTTCCGTGCGGCGGCGGCGGGCGCGTGGACCGACAAGGGCGTCGAAGTCCAGTCGGTGGCGGGGAAAAAACTCGAGAAAAAGAAAGGCGAGGAAACCGCAGGGCCTGTGAAAGCGAGCCTGGCGGGCCCGAAGGCGGCGTGGGCGGGCGAAACAGAAAAATATTTTGCTGTGGTGATTATTCCCCAGAAGCCCTCCCGGGAGGGGACGTTCGCGGCCGGGGCGGAGGCGTTTCGGTACGAGGTGACGGAGTTCGACGCGACCGTGCCTCTGGCGGGCGTTCGCCTCGTGGCGCGCGAACAGGCGATCTCCCCCCGCGAGGGCCTTCGGCACGAGTACGTCATCTACGCCGGCCCCAAGGACCCGAAGGTGCTGGAGGCCTATGCCGCCATCGGATTGCCGGAACTCATCGCCTGGCAGCCGGGGTGCTGTCCGATCCCGGGCATCTCCGAGATCAGCCGATTCATGGTCATCGTGCTGGACGCGTTTCACGGCCTGGTGCGGAACTACGGCCTGGCGATCATCATGCTGGTAGTGGTGCTGCGGGTGGTGATGCACCCCGTGACGCGATGGAGCCAGAAGTCGATGACGAAGATGCAGATGATCGGGCCGAAGATGGAGGAACTCCGCAAGAAGCACGGAGACAAGAAGGAACAACTGAACCAGGAGATGATGAAACTGTACCGGGAAGAGGGAATCAACCCGGTGACGGGCTTCCTGCCGATGTTCCTCCAGATGCCGATCTGGATCGGCCTGTACGGGGCGCTGCAGGTGGCGATCAACCTTCGTCACGCGGCGTTTCTGCCGGCGGGTTGGGTGGACTGGATGCCGTGGCGAACGATCTTCCTTCAGGACCTCGCGCAGCCGGATTCCCTCGTCCTGTGGAACACGCCGTTCTTTCTGCCGGGGCGGGACATTCCTCTGCTCGGCTGGCTGGTGGGCAGCATCCAGAACATGATGGGCGGGGGGATCACGAGTTTCAACCTGCTGCCGCTGTTGATGGCGTTCGCGATGTACCTTCAGCAGCGATTCACGCCGGCCCCCTCGACGGGCCCGCAGGCGCAGCAGCAGAAGCAGATGATGGTCTTCATGACGGCGTTTCTGCTGCTGGTGCTCTACAGCGCCCCGGCAGGGCTGTGCCTCTACATTATGACGTCGTCGCTGCTGGGATTTTTCGAGCAGCGGTACTTGAAGAAGAAGTTCGCCGCCGTCCCGTCGCCGGCGAAGCCCGGAGAACCGCCGCCGCCGAAACCGCCGAAGAAGGCCGGCTCGCTCGTCGCCGGCCGCAATAAGTCGCTCGCCGAACGGATCGAGGCCTGGCTCCACAAACGCCGCGGACAACCCGAACGTGACGAGGGAGATCGAACGCGAAAAACGAAATAGTGCCGTGGCGGGCGAATGACGAATGGCGAAATCCGAATGTCGAATGAATTCCGAATGACGAAACTCGAACCGCGCGATTTCATTTCGTCATTCGAATTTCGGATTTGATTCGTCATTCGGATTTCGTTATTCGTCCTTTTGGCCGGACGAGATGCACGTGAACCTTGCGGATACCATCCTTGCCGTCAGTTCGCCCGCGGGTCCCGGGCAGCGGGCTATCCTCAGGCTCTCGGGTCCGGACGCGGTGGCCATCGCGGACCGCGCGTTCGCAGCCTCGGACCACTCCTCCATTTCCGCCTGGCCGACTTTCGCGGCGCGCCCCGGGCGCCTCGAGCCGCCGGGGACACTCCTTTCGGCGCCCGCCGTCGCGTACCTGATGCGCGGGCCGAAGTCGTACACCCGCGAGGACGTGGTGGAGTTTCACGTCGGCGCCTGGCCGGCGCTGGAAGGCCTGATGGTCGAGGGTCTCTTGCGCGCCGGCGCCCGGGCGGCGGGGCCCGGCGAGTTCACCTGCCGGGCGCTCCTGGCGGGCCGGCTGGACCTGGCGCAGGCGGAGGCGGTGATGGCCGTCGTCGGCGCCTCGAGCGAGGCGTCGCTGCGTGCGGCGGGCGACCTATTGAGCGGGCATCTCTCGCGTGAGATCGAAGGCCTCGTCGATCGAATCCGCGACGCCCTCGTTCGGATCGAAGTGGACCTGGACTTTTCGGACCAGGACATCGAGACGGCGCCCGCGGGGGAAGTGGCGCGGCGTCTGGGGCTCTTGCGCGAGGCGCTCGCGGACCTGGGGCGCCGGAGCCGCGGTCTGGAGACGTTCGCGGGCGAGGTGCGCCTCGTCATCGCCGGCCGGCCGAACGTCGGCAAGTCGAGCCTCTTCAACCGCCTGCTGCTGGAGGACCGGGCCATCGTCGCGCCCCAGGCCGGAACGACGCGCGACGAACTGCGGGCGGCCCTCCACCTGGAGGGCGTGACGGTGGTGCTCTCCGACACGGCGGGCCTGGATCCCGGCGCGCCGGGACGGGACGAACTGGCGGGCAAGGCCCGCGCCAAGGCGCTGGAGGCCCTCGAGCGGGCGGACCTCGTGCTCCTGGCGCTCGACGCGACGAGCCCGGATTACGAGCGGACGCGGGACCTCGTGGCGCTCCTCGCGGCGCCGATGGTGGTGGCGGTGACGAAGTGCGACCTCGAGTCCCCGGCGCGGGCGCTCGCGTGGCTGGAGTCGCGCGGCCTGGGGGCGGAGACGATTGCGACGAGCGCCGTGACGGGCGAGGGGCTCGGGGCGCTGCGGGCGGCCCTGGTGCGCGCGGTGGAGGGCGGGGCGGTGGACCGGGAAGCGAGCGGGCCGGTGGTGACGGCCCGGCACCGGTCGGCGATGGAGGAGGCGGCCGGGGCGCTCGGGCGTGCGGAGCGGGTGGCGCGCGAAGGCGGGGAGGGGGAACTCGTGGCACTCGAACTTCGGGAGGCGCTAGCGGCGTTGGGCGGTATTTTGGGGCGCGAGGCCGACGCGGGCGTTCTGGAGCGGATTTTCGCGCGGTTCTGCATCGGAAAATGACGGTGACGGACAGGAGCAGGAGGCGGCGCGCTCTGGGTAAGGGACTCCAATACAAGAACTTAGGGCTTGGCGCGGGGGAATTGACTTGACGATGGTTCGCGGGGTTGGGTTTAATACGGCGGGAGAGGGGCGCGACGCACCCTGCCGGGCATGCCGGTCGACCCGGACCCACCCGGGCCGGCGCGGATGCCCACGAGTCGGACTTGCCGGCGGCGCCCGCGCCAAGTGAGGTACGCATTATGCCAACCGCCAAGACCGTATGGGGTATCGACGTCGGGCAATGCGCGTTGAAGGCGATCCGGTTGCGTTGGCGCGACAATCGCCTTCAGGCGGTGGGGTTCGACGTCATCGAGCATGCGAAGGTTCTGAGCCAGCCGGACGCCGACGAACAGCAGTTGATCCGCCACGCGTTGAAGAAGTTTCTCGGGCGCAACAGCATCAAGGGTTCGACGATTGTGGTCAGCGTGCCGGGGCAGGCGAGTTTCACGCGGTTCATCAAGTTGCCTCCCGTCGAGCATCGCAAAGTTCCGGAGATCGTGCGGTACGAGGCTCGCCAGCAGATTCCGTTCAACCTGGACGACGTGGTGTGGGATTACCAGACGCTGAGCCCGGCGGGGACGGGCCCCCGCGAGGTGGAAGTCGGGATCTTCGCGATGAAGCGGGAGATCGTCGCCGACTACGTGGCGGACTTTCTGGCGATGCGGATCGAGCCGGACATCGTTCAGATGGCGCCCGTGGCGCTCTACAACTTCCTGATGTACGACAAGCAGGGCGGGGGCGGTGCGACGATCCTCGTCGACGTGGGGGCGGAAAACACGAACCTCGTGATCGCCGACGCCGAGCGAGTGTGGATCCGGCCGGTGCCGATCGGCGGCAACAACTTCACGCAGGCCCTCTGCAAGCAGTTCAAGTTGCCGTTCGCCAAGGCGGAGAACCTGAAGCGTCACGCGGCGGAATCGAAACACGCGCGCAAGGTGTTCCAGGCGATGCGCCCGGTGTTCGGGGACCTCTTGACGGAAGTTCAGCGGTCGATCGGGTACTACACGAGCCTGCACCGCGACAGCCGGATCGAGCGCGTGGTGGCGCTGGGCAACGCGTTCCGGTTGCCGGGGCTCCGGAACTTCCTGGCCCAAAGCCTGGGCCTGGAGGCGGAGGCGATCGAAGGGTTCCACTCGCTGCCGGACGCGTCGGCGCTGAATGCGCCGCTGTTCCGGGAGAACGTGCTGTCGTTCGGGGTGGCGTTCGGTCTGGCGATCCAGGGTCTCGGCCTGGCGACGATCCAGACGAGCCTCCTGCCGCCGGAAATCCTGAGCCAGAAGATCATGCGGAAGAAGCGGCCGTTCTTCGTCGGCGCGGCCGCCTGTCTCGTGGCCGCGATCGGATGTTTCGGGTACGACCAGATCAAGGGCTTCGGCGAACTGGCGGGCCAGCCGGGCGAAGTGGACCGCATAGAACGCGACGTCGGCCAAATGGCCGGGGAGAACACGGCCAAGCAGGCCCTCTTCGAGAAAGAGAAACAATCGCTGGTCGAGCGGCAGACGAAACTGGCGGAAGTGGAAGCCGTCGCGTCGGACCCGGCGTATGCCTATGAGTTGGCGCGGGCGGTCTGGGAGGCGTTGCCGTACGACGAAAAGTGGAGGACGTACGATCCCGCGAAAAACTCCCCGCCGCGCACGGACCTGAGGATCGTGGAACTGCTGGACCTGAGGGCGCAGTACGTGGCGGACGTTCGGCCGTACTCGGGTTCGGCGAGCGCCGGCTTGGACGACATCGAAGTGATCGAGGCCGGCGCGGCGCCGGCGGCAGCGCCGGCGGCGGCACCGGCGGAAGGCGAGTCGGCCCCGGCCGCGCCGAAGGGAACCCGCGGACCGAGGCCGGGGATTCTGGTTCGGATTGTCGGCATTACGCCGAAACCGGCTCGCGACGGGCATCAGTTCGTCAACGACGAACTGATCGAGAAATTGAAGAATGCCCCGCAGACGGTGCGGCTTCGAACGCTTGCGGGCGACGAGATACTGGCGAAGGTCCGTCTGACAGGCCGGTTCGGCGACCAGAGGGAGTTTGCCGATTTCAGCTCTACGCGTTCCGAGGCGCGCGGCGCGGCCGAGGCGCCGGCGGGTTCGCAGACCGTCGAGATCGACCGCCGGAACGACTTCTGGTTTGTGGCCGAGTGGGTGGTGAAGATGCCCGGCCAAGGGATGGCGCCGGCGGCGCCGACGGGGAACGTGGCGGAGAAGGAGCCGTTGTAGGCCTCCCCGGACCGGCGAGGCGCGACGGGTCGGTCTGAGACGGTCTCGGCCGGGGGGAAGAGGCGGCGAGGAGAATACGCATGATGGAATTCGTCAAACGCCACGCGTTTCTGCTGGCCCTGGGCGCGGGGTTCGTCGTGATTGCCGCGGCGGTTCTCGTGACGGTCCAGTTCGGCTACCGCGGACCAAGTTCGGCACTGGAGGCGAAACTGGCGCGCACCGAGGGTGCGGCCCGAAATCTGCTGGGGAGTCCGCTGTACGGCCAGAAACTGATCGAGCAGATGTCCGCCGAGGTTAAACAGCGAGAGGCGCGTTACGAGGAGATCCTGGATTATCTGCGGAAACTGGGCCAGGCCCGCAAGCCGCTCGTCGAGGGACTTTTCCCCCGCAGCACGGACGTAAATCTCCGTCACTCGTTCAAGGCGGAATACGACCCGGCCCTGGACCGGTTCATGAAGACGCTGGGGGCGATCCTTCCCCTTCTGCCGCAGGACACCCCCGAGGCCGAGAAGGCCGGCCGGCTGAAAAAGTTCGAGCAGGCGACGATGTTCGCCCACCCGCAACAATCGTTTGTTCGGCCGGATTGGGTGGACAAGGCCGAAGCGCCGATGCTGGACCAATGCGCCGTCGCGCAGGAAGACCTCTGGCTGATGTCGGACCTGGTGGGCATCCTCGCGGAGATCAACCGGGACTCTCTGGCGGTCCCGCCCCCCGTCATTCGCAACGTGCCGATCAAGGAACTGGTGGAGATACGGATCGGAGCCGGCGTGGCGACGCTGGAGGGTTCGAAGGGGGGGACGGGCGGGGCTCGGTATCTTCCGTCGTCCGCCCCGGCGGGTGTGTCCGGGGCTCCCACGGTGTCGGGCCGGCTCTCCAAGCCCGGGTTCTACCTCGTCCTGCCGTTCCGCCTGGTGGTGGTGATCGAATCGCGGTGGTCGGGCGAGCTGCTGCGCCGGCTCAAGGGGACCGAGAGTTTTCTGAGCGTGGAAGCGTGGCACATGAAGCCGATCGTGCCGGAAGCGTTCGAACGGTTCCGGGGGAGCCTCCTGGCGTCGTCGCGGGAGGTGTACGGGAACGGCGGGGTGGTGCTGCTGGAGGTGGTAGGCGAGTCGCTGGTTTTCCAGTTTGCGGGCGGACGGGTGACGAACCCGCCGCAAACAGCCGCGGGGCCGGAGGCGCCGGCGCAGGCAGGTTGATCTTCGAGGGACTTTCCGCCGGGCCGAGGCTGCCCACGCCGGGTGACCCGGGCTGAAGGAGTTTAGCGAATGGCTACCGACCTGAGGGAATCGTGGTGGGGCCGGCATTTTGAGAAGGTGGTGGTTCTGGCGACGGGGCTGGTCTTCATCGCCTCGGTGGTGCTGTGGGTGGTCCTGCGGGAGTCGCGTGTCGAGAAGCGCGAGGTGATTCGCCGTCTGATTCAGCAGATTGGCGGTCGCGACGAGGACACGATTGAGAAGGTGTTGCCGGAAGAGGAGCAGCGGCAACTGGGCCTGACGAAGTTGCCGCTGACGGTGGCGGAGTTCAAGCGCCGATTGGCGCAACGGCCGCCCAAGTGGCCGGAAGGGGATTTCGTGTGGGGTATCCCGACGACTGGACCGCCGCCGCTGCCGGTGGAAAAGGTGGTCACGCCGCCCAAGCAGATTCTGGCTGTCGAGGAGGTCCAGACCGCTGCGGGCCGAGGCGTCACGCCGGAGGCCGTCAGTCACCCCATGGAGAAGATGGCCGAGCAGGGCCTGTCGGACGTCGCGTGGGTCAGTTGCGTCGGCAAATTCAATCTGGACCTCCAACTGGAGCAGTACCTGGCGGGGAGGGTGGAGCCGCAGCCGATCGTCATCACGCGGGTGGAGATGTCGCGCCGGGAACGAAAGCCGGACGGCGCCTGGTCCGATTGGGAAGCCGTGACAGGGCAGGGCGCCAAGGCCGCGATCGACAAACTGCCTCGCCGGCCGGAGAACAGTCGAGACAGCCGGGCCGTCATCGCGTGGGCCCGGGGCCTCCTGGCGGTGCAGGAGGAAGTTCGCCGCATCCCCTTCGTCGTTCTCGTGGCCCGGGACGCGGAAGGCAAGTGGGTGCACGACATTGCCGGTGACGTGAAGGGCGTCGAGCAGCCGAGTCTTCGGGTGCCGGCGGGAGCGGGGGCACCGGCGACGCCGGCCGCCCCGGGGCTTTCGCCGGAGGCGGCAGTTCCTTCGGGCGCGGGACCGGCGGCGCCGGCGGCCCCGACCAGCGCGGCGTGGTGGCTGACCGAACCGACGGGGCCGGTCGCGCCGACGCCCGCCGGGCCGACGCTGACGGGTCCGGTCGAGCCTCAGTACACCTACGCCAAGGTGTGGGCCCACGATCTTTCGGTACGCCCGGGGCGAACGTACCAGTATCGGATGCGCGTCACGGTGTTCAATCCGGTGTACAGCCATCCGGATTGCGGGGACGAGCAGGCGAAGTGGACGCCGGAACGCGTCGGCGAGTGGAGCGAGCCTTCCGTCGCGGTTACCATTCCGCGCCTGGTTTACTTCTACTTCGTGGGTGTCTCCGGCGACCGGGCGAACCTGGAACTGCACCGATGGATTCACGGCCAATGGGTCATCGTCCGAAGCGTCTCGTGCCGGGTGGGCACGCCCGTCGTCTGCAGCAAACTCGTCCCGATTAAAGTGCCGGGCTCCGGGAAGGATGTGACAGAGACGGTGGACCTGAGTCCCGGGGTGCTGTTGGTGGACATGATCCGTGGGTTCCCTTATACGCCGACGGGTATGAAGGCCATACCGACGAATGTCATGGTTTTCTCGGACACCCAGGGCAACCTGGGCCAGCGGATCGATTGGGAAGACAAGAAAGAGGCGAATCAACGTCGGCAGGAGCGTGAAGCGGCGGCACCGGCGGTCGTCCCGGCCACGAAAAAAGGCGGATAAACCCCCGGATCTTGGGCTTCCGCGACCGGGTTGCCCAGGGGGTTGGGGGTGAGGTCAGGAGGGCGGAGCCCCGCGGCGGCCGGGAGGCCCATAGGGGACGAAAACCGGCAAGATTTTGCTTGCGGAGCCTTGGTGGTTTGCTAGAGTGTCCCGGTCGCCGGATGAAGAGAAGAGCGGTAACGAACGGCAATCATTCGAGTTATGCCACATTATTCCAAGTCGGGCATGGAGATGTCGGTGTAGTGGGGGCATCCGAAGGCACCGCCGACAACGGATTTCCGAATTCCCGAGGGGCCTTGGGGCCCACCTGCCGGGAGCGGTGTCTCGTTTCCCTGTGTCGCAGACAAGGAGGTCCGTTTTGAAACCCGCGAGGATGCTATTGATTATCGGGATCGTGGGGGTGCTGCTCTCGGCCGAGGCAATTTCAATCGCCGCCGAGGCCGAACTGCCGACCGCCGACCAACTGTTGAGCGAGGCCGCGCGGCTCTACGACGGCCACAAGTACGATGCCGCGCTGAAGCGGCTCAACGAGATTCAACGCGACACCCTCGGCTTCTGGGACAAGGGCAAATTCGACTCCCTCCTCTCCAAGACCCAGAAAGCCGTCGGCGCCAAGGCGGCCGACGAGCAAGCCTTGGCCGAGGGGCAGAAAGCCCTCGACACCAAGCGCGTGGCGACGGCCGTTGAGAGCCTGTCGCAGGCGGCCAACAGCGCGTATCTGGAAGACGACAAGCGCGACCAGGCCAAGGGGCTCCTTCAGGTGGCTGAGGAGCGCCACCGTCAGGCCGAGGCCAAGGCCAAGGAACTCCTGGGCCAGGCCAAGCAGGCCCTCGACAAGGGTCAGACGGCCGAGGCCCGCGCCGCGATCGTTGGCATCAGGGCGATGGACGTGAAACTCGGCATCTTTGACCGGATGGCGCTCGGGAGCCTGGAGAAGAAACTGGCGGGCCAACCGGCCGCCACGCCTCCCCAAGAGAAAGTGGTCGTAGCATCGGCTGAGCCGGTTGACGTGAAGGCCGTCGCCGCGCCGTCGGAACCGGCGAAAGCCAAGGTCGCTCCTCCGGCGGAACCGGCGAAAGCCAAGGTCGCTGCGCCGGCGGAACCGGTCGAAGCGGCTCCCGCGGCGGCGATCCGCGAGACGGCGGAGAAACTGACCCTGGCCGACCAGGCCCGTCGGGCCGAGGCCGAGAACGAGACGCAACTCGGTGAAATGGCCCTGAAGGACCGTGAGTACGAGAAGGCGAAGATCCATTTCACCCGGGCGCTGGCGCTGTGGCCCGAGTCCGAGCGCGCCGCCAAGGGCCGCGACGAGGTGATGCGCCTCCTGGGCGAACGCGAGGAGCCGGTGATCCGCCACGTCGAGATCAGCCGGGATATCGAACGGCAGCGAGTGACGGCCAACGTTCTGGAGTTGGTGAGCGAGAGCGAACGGCTCCAGACGAAGGCGGAGCGGCCGGAGGACTACGACGAGGCGCGGCGGCCTTTGGACGAAGCGGACCGGCTGATCGACCTGGCGCGGGTCCTGATGCCTGAAGAGGCGGAAGGGCTTCGTGAACAGGTTCTCGTGCTTCGGGGCCAGATCAACAAGCAGAGGGCGGAGGCGGAAGCGGCCAGGAAGGGCCGGGCCGAAATCGCCTCCCGAAAGGCTGAAGGGGAACGCATCGCCCAATACGAGCAGGACCAGCAGCAGAAGATCCAGCAACTGTGGGATCGCGCGAAGGAACTGCGGCGTTCGATGCAGTTCCCCGAGGCGATCGAGGTGCTGGACCGGCTGATCGCGATCGACCCGCAGAACGATCGAGCCCGCCTGTGGCGCGACGACATGATGTATACGGAGTCGCAGGTCCGCCAGACTTGGGTCCGAAAGGACCGCCAGGTGGGCAGAGTCGAGGCCTTCGTGGATACGGAGCAGGCCGCCATCCATCCGGGCGAAATGACCGACTACATCCCGAAGGAGAAGCCGAATTACCTCCGCTATCCGGATGCCAAGATGTGGCAGGACCTGACGGTGTTCCGCCGGAAACTGACGCAGATGGTGTCCGAGGAGCCGCCGGCCGTCTCGCAGACCCGCGCGCGCCTGGCGGAGACGATCGACCTGGACTTCGAGCACACGAGCCTCGACAACGTGCTGAAGTACATCAGCGAGGTGAAGCGCGGTCTGAACATTGTTCCGGATCCGGACCTGGCGACGGGGGGGATCGATCTGACGACGCGCGTGGTGGACCTCAAGGTCAAGGGCGTGTCGATCGAGTCGGTTCTGAGCCTGATCCTCGGCGCCGACCTCGGGTACAAGGTCGAGGCGGGGTACATCCTCGTGACGACCCGCGCCAAGTTGCAGCAGAACCTGCCGATCGTGACGTACCCGGTTCAGGACTTGGTGGCGAGCATTCCGGACTTCGGAGGCCTCGCCCCGCGGTTTGAGATCGGGGACGTGACGGGCGCGGCGGGGGCCGCCAGCGGCAGCGGCGGCGGCGGGTTCGGCGAGTTGTTCGGCGGCGGCGCGGCGGCGACCGCGGAAACCGAGCAGATCGGCTGGAAGGAACTCGTGGACATCATCAAGCGCAATGTCAACACCCTGGCCGACCCCAGCGTGGCCGCCTGGACCGACGAGGGCGGGCCCTCCGCGATCGATTACATGAACGGACTGTTGATCGTCACGCAGACGCGCCAGGGGCACACGCGCGTCAGCGACCTGCTGGAAAAACTCCGCCGCGAACGCGCCATCATGATCAGCGTCGAAGCCCGCTTTGTCACGGTCGCCGACGATTTCCTCCAGGATATCACCCTGGACGTGGACGTCCAGTTTGACCCAGCCGCCAACCCCCTGCGATGGAACCCGGCCGGCCAAGTCGTGCAGGACCCCGCCGCCGGCGCGTTCGACACGCTGCCCGGCCAGGTGGGCGGCGTGGCCGGCACGCCGCGATGGGGGTCGCCGATCATCGTATCGGGCACCGGCTCGAACGGCTTGGGGACCTCGACGCTGCTGCCGCTTGCGGGGACCGCGTTCGCAACCTTTACCGCGAACGAAGGAGGCATGGCGGTGAGTGGCGTCTTCCTGGACGACCTGCAGATCGGCTTCCTCCTGCGGGCCATCCAGGCCGATTCGCGGTCCACGACGCTCTTCTCGCCGCGGATCACGCTGTACAACGGCCAGCGGTCCTACATCAGCATCTCAAACGTCATCACCTACCTGGCCGATGCCGAACCGATCGTGGCCGAGGCCGCCGTGGCCTGGGATCCGGTGGTCGGCTCCATCCCCGTCGGTGCCACCCTGGACGTCAAGGCCACTGTGTCGGCCGACCGGCGTTATGTCCAATTGGACCTCAGGCCCCAAGTCGCCGACACGAATGTCGCCAACTGGCGGCAGGTGCCCATCGAGGCGATTGTGCCGGGCGCCCTGCCCGCCGTGTTCCTCATCGACTTGCCCCAGGTGTCGCTCAGCGACTTGAGGACGACCGTGAGCGTGCCGGACGGCGGGACGCTCCTTCTGGGTGGCAACAAGCGATATGGGGAGACTGAAGTGGAAACCGGCGTCCCGATCCTCAACAAGATCCCAATCCTGCGGCGCCTCTTCAACAACCGGGCCAGCCTCCGCACCAACTCCAACCTCCTGATCCTCATCCGCCCGAAGATCCTTATCCAGTCCGAGGAGGAGCACAAACTCGGGTACGATGACTTCTAGCATTGAGTGTCGCAAGGTACGGCGGGGAGTCCCGGCGGCGCCGGGACTCCCCCCGTCTTTTTTGTTCGTCGTCGGCCGTCGTGCGGGCTACGATAGGGGCGCTGTGGGGGACGACTCTCAGCTGAAGGAGCGGCCGTGCTGCCTCTGATTCGCATGGTGGTTGCGATCGAGATGATGGCGCTGCCCGTATGGGCCGGCGCGGTCCTCGCGCGTCCGGGGGCCGGTTTGGGGCCGCGGCTTGCGCGGCTGCCGGCGGCCGTGGTGCTCCTGGCGGGCGCGCTTCTCGTGATGGCTTCGCTCGTCGACGGGGCGACGGCGGTCGGCGTCCTTCGGACCCAAGCGGTCGCCCTCGGGTTTCTGGTGTTTCTGGCGGGCCTGGGCGTCCTCGTGGAGCGCGTGGCGGGCCCGCGAGCAGCCCAGTGGATAGTCGCCCTCGTGGGCTGGATCGTCGTCGGGTCGGTCGTGTGGGCGGGTCCGATGCTGGCCCTTCTGGAAGGCCCGGCCCAGGCGATGGCGGCCCAGGTGGCTGTCCACGCCAATCCCCTGGTCGTGGCGGAGCAGGAACTGGGCCTGGTGTGGGTGCGGCAGGACTTGACGTATCGGATTTCGCCGTTCGGCGAAAGTTACAGTTACCTCGTGCCGGGCATCGCGTGGTGGAAGACGGTGCTCGCGCACCTCTTCGTCGGGTCGGGGCTCCTGGTGTTCAGCCTGCCGAAGAGGAAAGGGACGGAGTGACGAAGTGACGGAGTAACGTAGGCGGGATGCAGCTTTTCAGCTTGGAATATCTTTGGACTCCAATTGGATTGGACAACCGGCCATGTGACGCCGGGACAGAAACGAGCGCGCAGCAGCCTGCGGCGCCTGCGTTACTTCGTCACTCCGTCACTTCGTTACTACTCCTTCACTTCAAAGTCGGCGTCGATGACGTCGTCGTCGCCGCCTTTCTTTTCTTCGGAGGGTGCGGCCTGGCCGGGGCCTGCGGCGTGTCCGGCGCCGGCCTGGGCGCCTTGGCCCTGTTGCTGATAGAGCATCTTGGCCAGGCTGTGGGAGGCCTGGTTGAGGGCCTCAACGGCGCGGTCGATGCGGGCGGGGTCTTCGCCCTTGAGGGCTTCGTGGACCTCCCCGATGGCCTTCTCGATGCGGGCGCGGTCGTCGGCGCCGAGTTTGTCGCCGTGCTCCTTCAGCGTGTGCTCGACCTGGTAGACGAGGGCGTCGGCCTGGTTGCGTTTGTCGACGAGGGTGCGGAGTTTTTTGTCCTCCTCGGCATGGCTCTCGGCCTCCTTTCTCATCTTCTCGACTTCCTCCTTCGAGAGGCCGGAGGACTGCTGGATCTTGATGGACTGCTCTTTGCCGGTCCCGAGGTCCTTGGCGTTGACGTTCAGAATGCCGTTGTGGTCGATGTCGAAGGAGACCTCGATCTGCGGCAGACCTCGCGGCGCGGGGGGGATGCCCGCGAGTTGGAAGCGTCCGAGGGTGCGGTTGTCGCGGGCCATCGGCCGCTCGCCCTGCAGCACGTGGATCTCGACGGTGGTCTGATTGTCGGCCGCGGTGGAGAAAACCTCCTTCTTTCCCGTCGGGATGGTGGTATTGCGCTCGACGAGCGGCGTCATGACGCCGCCGAGCGTCTCGATGCCCAAGGACAGGGGCGTCACGTCCAGCAGGAGGAGGTCCTTAACTTCTCCCGTGATGATGGCGCCCTGGATGGCGGCGCCGACGGCGACGACCTCGTCCGGGTTGACGCCCTTGTGGGGGTCCTTGCCGAAGAGTTCCTTGGCGAGGGCCTCGATGGCGGGCATGCGCGTCTGGCCGCCGACGAGCACGACCTCGTCGACGCGGAAGTCGGCGCCCCGGCGTTTGCGGGTGTCCTCGAGGCACTGGAGGCAGGGCCGGCGGGCGCGGTCGATGAGGTCGCGGACGAGTTCCTCCAGTTTCGCCCGCGTGATCTTCATCGTCAGGTGCTTCGGGCCGCTCGAGTCGGCCGTGATGAACGGCAGGTTGATGTCGGTCTCGGCGACGGTCGACAGTTCGCACTTGGCCTTTTCAGCGGCCTCCTTGAGCCTCTGGAGGGCCATCTGGTCCTTCCTCAGGTCGATCCCAGAGTCGGCCTTGAAGGTGTCGGAGATGTGGTCGATGAGGCGCTGGTCGAGGTCGTCGCCGCCGAGGTGCCCGTCGCCGTTCGTCGCGATGACCTCGAAGACGCCTTCGCCGACGTCCAGGATCGAAATGTCGAACGTTCCGCCGCCGAAGTCGAAAACGGCGATCTTCTCGTTCTTCTTTTTCTCCAGGCCGTAGGCCAGGCTGGCGGCGGTCGGCTCGTTGATGATCCGCAGCACTTCCAGCCCGGCGATGATGCCGGCCTCCTTGGTGGCCTGGCGCTGTGAGTCGTTGAAGTAGGCCGGAACCGTGACGACGGCTTTCTTGACTTCCTCGCCGAGGTAGTTTTCAGCCGTTCGCTTCAGGTCCTGGAGGATCATGGCGGAGATTTCGGGCGGCGTGTAATCTTTGCCTCTCGCGTGCACCTTTACCAGTTCCTCGGCCCCGCCCACGATTTCGTAGGGGACCAGTTTTTCCTCGGCCTGGACTTCGCTGTGGCGCCGGCCCATGAACCGCTTGATCGAGAAGATCGTGTTCCGCGGGTTGGTGATGGCCTGGCGTTTGGCCACCTGGCCGACCAGCCGCTCACCCTTGTCGGTCACCGCGACCACGGAGGGGGTGATGCGGTTCCCCTGGGCGTTCGCGATGACGGTGATCTTATCGCCCTCGCGGACAGCCACCACGGAGTTCGTGGTGCCCAGGTCGATTCCGATGACTTTTCTGGAAACCATCGCGTTCACTCCTTCTCACGCTGATCCGTCAGACGGTAAAAGGCTCCGCGTGCCGACACCGGAACCCTCCCGTAATTAATCTTTACGGCAAAACCCGTGCCACCGGCGCCGGACGACTGGAAAGGCATCGCGAGGCCCGAGCAACGGTATTCTACGGACTTCTGGCCGCGATTGCAACAAAGGGTCCTCGCCGGGTCGGCCTGCCATTCCGACAGACTTCGCCCTGCCCGTCGCCCCCGCGCTGCCGTTTTGGCAAACCCCCGTGGCGGGGAAAACGGTTGACCCCTGCCGCCGGGCAACTTATAAGGAGCGCGTATGGAGACCCTTCGAGCCTTTCTCCTGGCGCTGGGTGTTGCGGGGTGTGCGGCGGCGTCGGGGTGCGCGGTGCCGCTTGTCGTGTGGCCCACGTTGCCGGCGGACCTTGGCCACACGCTCCAGGTGCGCGACGCCGAGGGCCGATCCGCCGCGGAAGGCTACGTCCTCTTCCGCGTGTACGAATACAACGGGGCGGGCCTGGCGGAAGGGGACCGCAACGTCCGGAACCGCCAGGTGTTCGACGCGGCCTTCGAGACGCGCAGTCCGACCGCCGTCCGTGTGCCGGAAGACACCGTGACGAAATACCGACTCGACCGCCTCGAGGTGCTGAAGATCGCGCCGAACGGGACCGTTCAGGTCCCGGCGATCGTCCGGCCGGGGACGCTGTGGCTCGTGCCCGGTTCGGTGAAGGCGAAGGAGGGCGTGCACCAGCGCACCTATTTTGGGGAGGTTCAGGCGTTGGAGGGGGGCCGGCCGCCGAGCGACCGGGTCGAAGTGACGCTGGCCACACGCCAGTTGGCGTTTCCCTCGCGGCTGGATCCGGTCGCGTGGCGGCGCGAGTTGACGGCGGCGCTCCAGGACGTTCGCCGAGGCGCTCCCGACGAATTCGCCGCCGCCGAGTTCCTGGAGAAGGAACTGGCGCGCCTGGCGGCATCGGCGCCGGAGGCGTTCGTTCCGGACGGCGTCGGGCCCGACGAGGAACGCAAGATCCCGCTCACGCCGTCCGAGTCGGACCAAGGCATCCCGCCGGCCCTCGAGATGGAGCTGACGCCATGAATCGATGCCCGGCTCATCCTGTGTGGATCTGGGTGGCGGACCTCCTTCTGCCCGGGGCGGGCCACGTCTGGGTCGGTTTTGTGAAGGGCGGCGCGGCCATGGCCGTCGCGTGGGGTTTCCTGACCGGCGGCGCCCTGGTACTGGAGATTTTCCGGGCCGGTGCGGCCGTTTCGTCGTGGGAGTGGGCCCTTCGTGGATCGGCGGCGGGCGTGTACGTTGCCGCCCAGGCGTCGCTTGGGTTTCGCCTGCGGGCGATAAGGCGAGTCGGGCAAACGGACCGCGACGGCCGGTTCTGCTCGGCCCTGGTGGCGTACCTTCAGGATCGGCTGGACGAATCGGAATCCGTTTGCCGGGCCCTCCTCGAGTCGGACCCGGACGACGTGGAGGCTTTCTTTCAGTTGGCGATGATTGCGCGGCGTCGGGGGGATGCGGCGACGGCGCGGCGGCACCTCGTCCGGGCGCGGTATCTGGACGACGCGGGGCGATGGGATTTTGAGATCGAGCGCGAAATGTCGGCCCTCGCGGGGTCGGCGGGGCGCGCCGCCAAGTGACCTGGCGGTCGGTCCGTCCGGTCCGAGACTTGCCGAAAAGGCCTTTTTCGGCCTTCCGAAGGCGGTTTTGCTGCGGCAACGGGAGGATTCTGACGATAAAGCAGACGGTCGGCGTTCGCCCCGAGCGGGGCGTTGGCACCGTCGGGGTTGAAATCGGCCGCCGGCGAGGTAGAATACAGGAGCGCCGGGCCGCGGGAAACGTCTCCGGAGCCGGCGAAGCGGGTTCGGGCGAAGTCCCACCCATGACAGCGAGGCGAGACGATGTTTGAACGGTTTACTGACCGTGCCCGAAAGGTGATGGCGCTGGCGAACCAGGAAGCCCAGCGCTTCAACCACGAATACGTGGGCACGGAGCACGTCCTTCTGGGCCTGGTCAAAGAGGGCCAGGGCGTGGCGGCGAACGTCCTGCACAGCCTGGGGATCGACCTGAAGAAGATCCGCCTCGAAGTGGAAAAGATCGTCAAGAGCGGCCCGGACATGGTCACGATGGGAAAACTCCCCCAGACGCCGCGGGCCAAAAAGGTCATCGAGTTCGCCATCGAGGAGGCCCGCAACCTCGGCCACAACTACGTCGGGACGGAACACCTCTTGCTCGGCCTGCTGAGGGAGCACGACGGAGTGGCGGCCCAGGTCCTGATGAACCTCGGCTTGAAACTCGACGACGTGCGGAGCGAGATCCTCAACATTCTCGGCGCGGCGACGGAAGGCGGCGAGGCCGAGACAGAGGCCCAGCGAGGCAAATCGAAGACGCCGGCCCTCGACTCCTTCGGCCGGGACCTCACGCAACTGGCTTCCGAAGGCAAACTCGACCCGGTCATCGGCCGAAAGAACGAAATCGAACGCGTCGTCCAGATCCTTTGCCGCCGGACCAAGAATAACCCCGTCCTCCTGGGCGAGGCGGGGGTCGGCAAGACGGCCATCGTCGAAAGCCTCGCCCAGCAGATCGTCTCCAGCGAGGTGCCCGAACTCCTCTTGAACCGGCGCATCGTCGTCCTGGACCTGGCGATGATGGTGGCGGGGACGAAATACCGCGGCCAGTTCGAGGAGCGGATCAAGGCCGTCATGAACGAGGTCCGCCGCGCGGGCAACGTCATCCTCTTCATCGACGAACTGCACACGCTGGTCGGCGCCGGCGGGGCCGAGGGCGCCATCGACGCCTCCAACGTCCTGAAGCCCGCCCTGTCGCGCGGCGAAATCCAGTGCATCGGCGCCACCACCCTCGACGAGTACCGCAAGTACGTCGAGAAGGACGGGTCGCTGGAGCGCCGGTTCCAGACGATCATCGTCGAGCCGCCCACCCCGAAGGAAACCGTCGCGATCCTCAAGGGCCTCCGGGACCGGTACGAAGCCCATCACCACGTCCAGATCACGGACGGCGCGATCGAGGCCGCGGTGGAACTGTCGAACCGCTATATCTCGGGCCGCTACCTGCCGGACAAGGCGATTGACGTCATTGACGAGGCGGGGGCGCGGATCCGCCTGCGCACGATGACCCGCCCGCCGGACGTCACCCACATCGAGCAGGAGCTCGAGCGGGTGAACCAGGAGAAGGAAGAAGCGGTGGCGGCGTCGGCGTACGAGCGGGCGGCAGAACTGAGGAACCGCGCCGACGCCCTCCGTGCGAAGAAAGATTCGCTCGTCGCCGAATGGCACGAACAGGGCCGGGAAGTCGAAGGCATCGTGGACGAAGAGACGGTCGCCGAAGTCGTGAGCCGTATGACCGGCGTCCCCCTGACGCGCCTGGAGAGCGAGGAAACGGAGCGCCTCCTGAAAATGGAAGACGAGATCCACAGGCGCGTCGTGAGCCAGGACGAGCCGATCCACGCGATCGCCAAAAGCCTGCGCCGAAGCCGGTCGGGCCTCAAGGACCCGCGCCGGCCGATGGGATGCTTCATCTTCCTCGGGCCGACGGGCGTCGGCAAGACGCTGCTCGCCAAGGCGCTGGCGGAGTTCATGTTCGGCGACGAGGACGCGCTGGTCCAGATCGACATGTCGGAGTACATGGAGAAGCACAACGTGTCGCGGCTCGTGGGCGCGCCGCCGGGCTACGTGGGATACGAAGAAGGCGGCCAGTTGACCGAGCGGATCCGCCGCCGGCCCTACAGCGTCGTCCTCCTCGACGAGATCGAAAAGGCCCACGCCGACGTCTACAACATGCTCCTGCAGATCATGGAGGAGGGGAACCTGACGGACTCGTTCGGCCGGCGCATCGACTTCCGCAATACGGTTGTGATCATGACCTCGAACATCGGCGCCGACATCATCAAGAACCAGGCCGGCCTGGGTTTCCGGAAGAAGTCGACCGAGGTCACCTACGAGCAGACCAAAGAGATGCTGATGAAGGAGGTCGAGCGCCACTTCCGTCCGGAGTTTCTGAACCGCGTGGACGACATCATCATGTTCCGGAACCTGACGCGGGAGGACCTGACGAGCATCGTCGACATCGAACTCGCGAAGGTCCGCGAACGCCTCGAAAGCCAGGGACTCCAACTCGTCCTCACGGACGAGGCCAAGGAGTTCCTCATCGAGAAAGGGTACAACCCGGACTTCGGCGCCAGGCCGCTGCGGCGGGCCATCGAAAACCTCATCGAGGACCATATCTCCGAGGAACTCTTGCGCGGGGCCTACAAGGGAAAAAATCGCATCACCATCAGCGTCAAGGAAGGCCATCTGTACTTCGAGGGAACGAGCCACAGCCCCGAGAAGCCCGTCGAGGTCCACAACGGGACGTGACCGGCGCCGGGACCAGCCCCCCGCCCCGAAAGGGGTCCAACATGGACAGGGACAAGCGGGGCGGCGAACCCGCCCGCGCCGGGGCTTTCCCCTACCCCCTCCATCCTTCCGGGGCTATAATTAGGGTGAGGCCCAGGCCTCCGAAGATGCCGATAGAAAAGCAGCGGGCTCCGCGCCTCGCGAGAGGCGGCGGTGGAAGGCCTGCTGCGGGGAGGGTTGACCATGAGGCCCTTGAGGATCGGCGCCTTGACACTTCTTGGCGCCCTCGCGATTTCGATGATGGGCTCGACGGCGCTGGCCCAGCGGTTTGTTCCGATGCGTTACGACCTGCGCTCCCGGCGGGCCCAGTACGGCGGCAACCCGTACCCCACGTCCCGCAATTACGACCCCTATGCCGCGTACAGGGGTTATGGGGGATACGGCGGGTATGCGCCGCCGGCGCAATCGGACCCATACTCATTCGAAGCGGCCCAGCAGCGGAACTATGTCATCACGGGCAACGTGCGCGCGGGCAAGTCCTTCCAGGGAACCACGCCGTACCAGGATTCCGGGGGCCGATTGACGACCAACCTGCCGACGCTCAGGTTGAGCAATTTCCGACGCGACAGCGTTGGCGTGGAGGATTTGGGAACCGGGGTGGAGTACGGCCTGCCGCTGCCGTATATCCCCTCCTCGGCGGCAGTGACGACGTCGGGGATGGTGGACCAGCGCTTTGCGCCGCCCCAGGTGTATGCCCCGTCGTACGCCGGCTCCTACGGATACAACGCCCCCATCCCCTTGCCGCAGGCCTACGGGCAACCGGGCAACGGGATCGTGTTCTGGTCGCCCGACGTTTTCCTGGGCGAGGAGGGCGGCGCGGCCGCCGTTCCGGACAACCTGCCGTTGCCGCAGGGCTTCTGGGACAGGCTGGAGGCGTACACGGAGGGCGGGGAGGAGGCCAAACAGGCCTTTTCGCTGGCCCAGGGCCCCGAGGGGGAGGAACCGGAGCCTTTCGGCGCCTATGGATTGAGAGGCACTTTGCCACAGAACGTGTACGATCCGCGCCGCGACATGGACAGGGCGGGGGAAGAGGCGCCGGCCTTCGGCGGTTCAGCCCTCTACTGGTTGAAGGACGAGGCGGCTTCGGTGGCCGAAACGGGCGAGACGGAGGTGTCGGCCGAGATCGCTCCTCAGCGTGTGGACACGGGCGCGATCGTGCCGCCGCCCGCAGGGGGGTTGCAGAAAGTGCCCGAAAGCCGGTATGCCGAACAGGTTCGGCGCGCCCATGAGGCGATGAAGGCCGGCCGCTTTGCTGAGGCCGACCGCATCTATAGCGACGCCGTGGCCCTTGATCCGGGCCGGCCCGCCGCCGCCTTTGGCCGCGCGCACGCCCTCCTCGGTCTGACCTATTACCATCAGGCGTCGCTGGTGCTTGTCCGCTATCTGCGGGTCCACCCCGCGTGGGCCGCCGATTTGCCCGACCTGAAGAGCGTCTATGCGGATGCGCAGATGTATGAGCGGACCGTCAGCGACCTCGAACGTTCCGCCAAGGGGGAAGGCGCGACCCCCGCCCATCGCTTTCTCCTGGGTTATGTGCTCTGTGCGGGCGGCCGCCGCGACGAGGCACGCCCGTATCTGGAACAGGCCGCCGCCTCCGCGGAAATGAAGGAAGCCGCCCAGGCGCTGCTCGA
>JAPLMM010000219.1 GCA_026387035.1 Planctomycetota bacterium | reverse complement strand
GCGGCAAAAGCGGATTGAAGGCTGCGCGCGGGGCCGCTATAATCCATCGGTTCAAGGAGCAAGACTCTAATCAGCCCCCCGGGGGCCGGAGGCATGGCCTTGGTGAATGAGAACGTTCCGGAGCCGTCGTCGGCACAGCCCGTCGGCGGTCCGGATTCCAGTGCGTCATCGCCGGAAGCGGTCGGCGGGGCGCCGGCGCAGGAGCAGCCCCCGCCGCAGGCGGAGGCGCCCGCGCCGCTGCCTCAGACGCCGCCGACCGCCGAGCAGGCCGCGCCCCCAACGCCGTCCGCAACCCCGCCTTCTCCCCCGCCGCCCGAGAAGCCGACGGTTATCGTCCGTTACGGTTTGACCGGCATCCTCGGGCGATTTACGTGCACGCTGGAGGGGTGGAAGCGCGGCCGGCGGGTGGTGATCAAGTCGGATCGCGGCCAGGAGATGGGGGAGATCGTATGCCTCTCGACGTCGGCCTGTTTCCGCCAAAACGTTTCGGAGAAGATCGTCGGCGAGGTGCTGCGTTTCGCGACGCATGCCGACGAGATTGAAGAGCGGCACATGCACGATGGCGAGGAGCGGGAACTGGCGTTTTGCCGCGAACGCATCGCCGCCCGCAACTTGCCGATGAGACTCGTCCAGGCCGAGCACCTGTTCGGCGGCGACCGGATCATTTTCTATTTTCTGAGCGAGAGCCGGGTGGACTTTCGGGCGCTCGTCCGGGACCTGGCCCACGAGTTTCAGACGCGGATCGAGATGCGCCAGATCGGGGCCCGCGACGAAGCCCGCCTCCTGGGCGACTACGAGCGGTGCGGCCGGCCGCTCTGCTGCCGCGCCTGGATCAAGGACCTCGCGCCCGTCTCGATGCGCATGGCGAAGTCGCAGAGGGCGACGCTCGACCCGGCGAAAATCTCGGGCCATTGCGGCCGGCTCATGTGCTGCCTCCGCTTCGAGCACGAAACCTACCGCGAACTCGCCAAGCTGTTGCCGCGAAGAAACTCCTACGTCGCCACGCCCGACGGCGTCGGCAAGGTCGTGGATACCGACGCCGTGACGCAGATGGTCGGCGTCGAGTTGGCGCGCGGCACGCGGATCCACGTGCCCGTCGAGAGCATCCTGGAACGGGACATCAACCCGAAGGAAGTCGAGGGTGCCGAGACCGGGCCGGCCCGGGCCGCCCCCGCCCCGGCCTCTCCGCCGCCGCCGCCGGCCCCGGCCGCCCCGGCCCGGTCGCCCGCAGCTGAAAAGGCCGAGGCCGCCCCCGAGGACGATTCGGAGAAGCGTCGCGGGCGTCGCGGCCGGCGGCGTTCGAAGCGAGGCGGGAGGCGGCGAAATCGAAACCCCGACGGGTCGCCGCCGACGGAGTCCCAGGACGGTTCGTCCGGTCCGAGCGCGAACCAGGGCGCCAAGCCGCCCGAGGCCCAGCAGGGGAACTGAATGGCGCGACGGATTCTTCTGACGGCGGCGCTGCCCTATGCCAACGGGCCCATCCACATCGGCCACCTCGTCGAATATCTTCAGGCGGACATCTGGTCGCGGTATCACAAATCGTGCGGCCGCGATTGCCGCTACATGTGCGCGACCGACACGCACGGCACGCCGATCATGCTCAAGGCACAGGCGCTGGGCATCACGCCCGAGCAACTCATCGAGCGGTTTCACGGCGAGCAGGCCCGCGACTTTGCGGCGTTCGACGTCGGCTTCGACAACTTCTACACGACCCACTCGCCGGAGAACCGTCGGCTCGCCGAGACGTTCTTCGAACGGCTGCGGGCCAAGGGGCACATCGAGACGCGCCCGGTCGAGCAGGCGTACTGCGAATCGTGCGGCATCTTTCTTCCCGACCGCTACATCCGGGGCAAGTGCCCGCGCTGCGGCGCGCTCGACCAGTACGGCGACAGTTGCGAGGTCTGCGGGGCCGCCTACAGCCCCACGGAACTCGGGGATGCGCGGTGCGCGGTCTGCGGCCGGCCGGCGTCCCGGCGAAAGTCGGAGCACTATTTCTTCCTCGTCACCGCGTACGAGCAGATGCTGCGCGAATGGATCAGCGCGAAGCACCTCCATCCCCACGTCGTCGCGAAACTCCAGGAATGGTTCGACCAGGGCCTGCGCGACTGGGATTTCACGCGCGACGCACCCTACTGGGGATTCGAGATCCCCGGCGCGAAGGACAAATATTTCTACGTGTGGTGGGACGCGCCGATCGGCTACATCGCCTCGACCGAGAACTGGTGCCGCCGCGAGGGACGCGACCTCGACGCCTACTGGGTGGCCGAGGACGCCGAACTGTATCACTTCATCGGCAAGGACATTCTTTATTTCCACGCGCTCTACTGGCCGGCCATGCTCGCCGGCGCGGGGTTCCGGACGCCCGTCCGAATCTGGGTCCACGGGTTCCTGACGGTGGACGGGACCAAGATGTCCAAGAGCCGCGGAACGTTCGTCAACGCGGCGACGTACCTTCGGCACCTGGACCCGCAGTACCTGCGGTACTATTATGCGTGCAAACTGGGCGCCGGGGTGGACGACATCGACCTTTCGACGCAGGACTTCGTGGCGCGCGTGAACGCGGACCTGGTGGGCAACTTCGCGAACCTTCCGAGCCGGTCGGCCGGACTCCTGGCGCGGAGGCTGGAGAATCGTCTCGGCCGGCTCGACGCCGAGGGACGCCAACTCGTCGGCGCCGTCGGCGCCGCCGCGGACGACATCGGCCGCGCCTACGAGGCGTGCGAATACGCGACGGCCGTCCGCCTCATCGCCGCCCAGGCCGACGCCCTCAACCGCTACATGGAACGCACGAAACCGTGGGAGACCGTCCGCTCGGATCCGGAGCAGGCGCGGACGGCGTTGACGGCGGCGTTGAACGGGGTGCGGCTTCTGGCGGCGTATCTGGGCCCCGTCCTGCCGCGGTTTGCCGAAAAGGTGGGCCGGCTCCTGGGCGTCGAGACGCCGGACTTCACGCGTCTGGAGGAGCGAGTCGAGGACCGCGCGATCGGGCCGTTCGAGCGGATTGCCGAACGCGTCGATCCCGAGGCCGTCGCCGCCATGATCGAGGACACCAAGGCCGAACAGGCCGCCGGTCCTGAAAGGGCATCGAGAGCAGAATGAATAAGCGCAAGAGCGCCGAGGAACTCCTGAACGCCCTGTTGGAGCGCGACCGCCGCTACGGCCGGGACGCGTACGTCTTCGTGTCCGAGGCGCTGGGGTACACGGTGCAGCGGTCCGGGCGGACGGGACATGTCTCGGGCCGCGAGTTGTGCGAAGGATTCCGGGATCACGCGCTGGAGCAGTTCGGGCGGCTGGCGCGACTGGTGCTGGAATCATGGGGCGTGCGTTCGTCGGAGGATATCGGTAACATCGTCTTCAACATGGTCCAGATCGGCCTGCTGCGCAAAACCGACGAGGATCGCCGGGAGGATTTCGTCGGCGTTCTGGATTTTGAGGAGGCGTTCGACCGCGGCTTCCAGATACACATCGAGTCGGGCGGAGAGGATGGCGAGGGCCATGGAAACTGAAACAGACGCGCGGCACCGGCGGGCGATCATCGTCGTCGCGGCGTCGGTGGCGGTGGTGCTCGTTCTCGCGTATCTATTCCGCGGCGTGTTCGCGCCGCTGGCCGTCGCGATGGCGCTGGCGTATATCCTGAATCCCGTCATGCGGTGGGCCGAGCGGCGGCGGATCCCGCGAGGCGTGACGGCCGTTCTGCTCTTCTTCTGCGTCCTGGCGGCGGTGGCGGCGCTCGTGCTGTTCGCCCTTCCGCCGCTTCTCTCGCAACTTTATGCCTTCGGCGTGTCGGTGATGGGCGAACCGGCGGCCGAGGCCGAGCCGGGCTTCGTCGACCTGAACGGCGACGGGGTGTGGAGCCACGGATATCTCGGGGCCATCGCCGAATGGCTACAAGGCCTGGCCGAACGTCTCGGCCGCGGCGAGGGCGAGTGGTACGAGAAAATCCTGCTGGAGTGGCAGCAGCCGTCCGCCGCCGAGGGAAGCGTCCTCGACCGCGTCCTGGCGGTGGCGAGGCAGGCGGGCGAGGGCGCCCTTTCCATTCTGTGGAACTTGCAGGGGCTGGCGGTCGGCGTGGTGCTGACGGCCGTCTATCTGTTCTTCTTCCTGATGAATTTCGACCGGATGGTCGAGGCGGTGCGCCGATGGCTTCCGGGGCGCCACCGGGCCCGCATCGAGCGCGTGGCCGGCGAGATCGACCGCACCGTCAGCGCGTTCCTGCGAGGCCGAATCCTCGTCTGTCTGGCGGTGGGAGCGACGACGGCGCTGGGCCTGGCGCTTCTCGGGATTCCGTACTGGTACCTGATCGGCGTCGTGACCGGGCTGGCGGGGGTCGTGCCGTTCCTCCCGATCTTCGTGGGCCTGATCCCGGCGGTGCTTGTCGCCTGGTTCGACTCGCACAGCGGCTTGGCGGTCTTCGGAACGGTGGGCGTGTTCGTAATCGTCCAGGGCTTGGAAGGCTGGGTGCTGACGCCGCTCGTGCAGGGGCGTGCCGTCGGCCTGCATCCGGTGACGCTGACGGTGGCCCTCGTGCTCGGGTACGAGATGCTCGGCCTGTTCGGTCTGATCCTCGCGGTGCCGCTGGCGGCGACGGTCAAGATTCTTGCCAAGGAATTCGTGCTTCCGGAAGTGCGGGAGTTGGCAGATGAAGAGCCTCGAGTCGAAGGATAGCGGCGCCGGCCGCGTGGGATTCATTCTCGCGGCGGCAGCGTACGGCGCATGGCTCATTTTTCTGGCGGTTCTGGCGGTGATTCAAAAGGTGCGGTGAGGCGCGGGGGGGCCTGGTTCGCCGCTCCGCTTGCGGGGCGATGAGTTGGCGCGGCGCGCGGGGAACGGCGCGGCGGGGTCTGGTTCGCCGCCCCGCTTGCGGGGCGATGAGTTGGCGCGGCGCGCGGGGAACGGCGCGGCGGGGTCTGGTTCGCCGCCCCGCTTGCGGGGCGATGAGTTGGCCAGGCGCGCGGGCTCGAGGAGTGGGGTGCGACGGTCGTGAACCTCGACGAGATCACGCGGGCGATGCTTCTGGATGCGGTGCGGCTTTACCTGGAGGAAGCCTATGGCGACGCTCTGGTGCCGCCCGAGGTTCGCAAGCGCCTCGCGTGGGGCGACGGCGAGTCGTTGGCCGACCTCGCCGCCGGCAAGGAGTTCGAGCGGACGCCGACCGACGCGCCGACGCGAGAGTGCCGGCACCTCCGGCTTCGCCTGGGCAACCGGGCCTATCCGCACATGAAGTTGGCGGTGGATCGCATCCCGGAGACGGACGACTGGGTGCTGGCGGTCGATTGTCACGACCGCCACATCCTCGCTTCCGTGCCGCCGGATCAGCGCGGGGCTCTTGAGGCCCTCTTTCGGGAGAATGCCGCCCTGAAGACGCGCATCGAGCGGCGATGGACGGATGCGGGGTTGCCGACGTTTGAGCGTTTTACCCGCGACCGTCTCCGTGCGAGGAAAGAGGGAACGGCGGGCGCGTGAGTGCCTGAGTTCCTGAGTGCCTGAGTAACGGCTGGGCTGAAAGGGTTTGCTCCCCGCACACTCCGCGCGGGAGAGAGAACCGACCCTCCCTCTCCCCTCCGTGGGAGAGGGCTGGGGTGAGGGGGGGGCTGGCCGCCGTAGAACTTTGGACTCTTCGTGCTGCGCGTCCGAAAGCGCACTGGGAAAAGCAGGAGAGCGTGGAGCGTCGCGCTTGCGGCTGCACACATCTCCGGGTAATCTATGCGCGATTGGTTTCGGGCAATGAAATCGCCCGTCGGCGGGAGTGGTTGGCAGGGGTGCTGGCGGCAAGATGGTTTGTGCCCTTGTCGCGAGTGTGTTTTTATATGGCTCACGGGCCGGATGCGGTCTTTCCACAAAACTTGGTTCTTGGGTGTAGAGAATGGAATCAGATGCAACTAAAACGTGGTCATTGATCTTTGAGGCAGTGAAGTTGGCCATCGGGCCTATCGGCGCTGGTCTGGGTTGGTTTGCAGGCCGCTGGGCGCTCCGCCGATCGAGGAAACAGCGACGGGAACGCCTTATCCGGTTTCTGGATGGGCTTCCGGCAGAGGCGAAGGCCGTACTTGTTCATTTCTATGAGAATGGTACCCATACAATGCGAGGAGACCCCCTCGACCGAACAATTGAATTTCTTATCACCAATGGGGTTCTCGTAGTTGGTGTTGGCGGTGGCACCTATGATGCAATCGATCGCTACTTGACAGTCCGGCCCGAGGTCTGGGAGGTGGTGCAGAAGTGGGCGGTTTGCAACGGCCTCAAGGCAAACATGTTTCCGCCACCACCAGGCTTTCAACCGTTTCACAAAGGCCATTTATAGTTTCTATGAACGAGACCCGACGGAGTGCTCAGGCCGAGAATGCCTTGCTGGCCGCCGCCTACGGGTTGCTGGCAGACACAGAAGCATTTGGGTTGGCGCAACATGAAGAGGAAGAATGTGACGGCGAAGCAGATCTTGACAACCCTCGCGCATCTCGATGCGCCGGAAAGCCAAGCCAATTTCCGTCGGCTTCAGAAAAAGTGGTCGAGGTGGCGCTTGTCTGAGTCGGAGCACCAGTGGCTGGATATGACTGAGTGCCGCTTCATTGGGGAAGGGACTCACGAAATCGCCGTCTTTACCTTCAGTAGGCATCTTCGTTTGTCCTGCCTCACCGGACGTGCCGATTTTCCGCTTTGGGTCGCGGCTGGTCCCACTTGGTCGGACAGATGGCACGACATGGATGGCATGCCAGACAGAGATCTGCCCATCATTGGGATATTCCGTGGCATCGGGGATTCGGCTGGTTTTCTCGAACCATTCCGAGTACTTGCAGTGATCGGTTGTGCGAACGCCCAGTTCGTCTACGATGAACTCGCCAAGCGTGTTCCGTCGTTGTCGGACGAAGGCCAAGCCGGGCGCTCAACCTTCGGTAACCCGCGTTTCCGTCAAATCCAGGGTCCGATCAAACCACTTCTGGATGCCGCGGCCGAAGTCACGGCTTTGCCTTGTCCTTTACTTCGGCCTATTGCGCCAACTAGCACTGGTGCGTGCGTCTCAATAAGCCTTGATGATCTGTGCTGTCTCACGCGATCATTCCAGAGTTGTGTTGAGACAGTAGCCGACGTGCTGGGTCAGGGGAAACACGTCGTCTATGCGTACACTTTCTCTGCTCTTGAGGACGCTGCTTCACTCGCTGGGGACGAATTCTACCCAGTAAAGGTGGGCTGGGCTAGGGTCGCTCAGGACGTGGAGACTCCGTCTCAAGCCGCAACATCCAGAGTCTTAGGTCAAGTGGTCTTGCCAGAGCCTGTCCGTATAATAGGGTTGTTGGCGTGCTCCGATGGTCCGGCAACAGAGGCACGACTGCATAGGCGACTGAAACCGAGGCGCATTACGGCTATTGCCAAGGAATGGTTCGCCAGCAATAGGGAGAATATCCATCGGCTGATGAAGGAATATGCAGTGTAGAGTAGTCTCAGACCCAGAGGGCGCGTAAGGGTTGGCGGTGGGTACGGAGACCCACCGCGCAAAGGCGTGGACGTAGGAACCGAGAGCGGCGATACATGCGAAGCCTCACGCTAACGCGGAAACTGGTGCTTTTTGTCGTGGGCGTCGGTCTGATCGAGGGCGCCCTGATGGGGGCGCTCCTGCACGTCGGCGCGGGGGGGCAGATCCACTATTCCTTCGTGTTCATGGCGGCGGGGTTCGGGGCGCTGCTGACGATGCTGGTGGGGCTGTTCATTGTCCGCCAGGTGGCGCGTCCGTTGGCGAAGTTGTCGGAAGCCGCCCGCCGGATCGGCCGGGGCCGGCTGGACGTCGAAGTGGACGTCCGGGGGGAGGATGAGATCGGGCAACTGGCCTCGGCGTTCCGCGAGATGCAGGACCGCCTGCGCCGGATTTACGAGCAACTGGAGTCGCGGGTCGAGGAGCGGACGGCCGAATTGCAGGAAGCGACGGATTCGCTGAACGCGGTCCTCAATTCCTCCACCGAGTACGCGATCATCGCCACCGACGCGCGGTGGCAGGTGGTCATGTTCAACGAAGGCGCGCGGCGGATCTTCGGTTACGAGCCGCAGGACATCCTCGGCCAGGCGCTCGCGCGGCTGGTGGCGCCGGAAGAAGTGGAGACGGCCGTCGGCCTGACAATGGAGCGGGCGCTGCGGATGCACGGCCGGCACGAGGGGGAAGGGATCCGCGTGCGGTGCGACGGCCAGCGGTTCCCCGTCCGGACCGTGACGACGATCCGCTACGACCGCGAGAATCGGCCGGTCGGCTACACCGTCATTTGCCGCGATATCACCCAGCGCAAGGCCCTGGAGCAGCGCCTCCGCGAGTACACGGACAACCTCGAGCAGATGGTGGCGGAGAAGACGGCGGAACTGAGGGAATTGAATGCGGAACTGGTGCGGGCGAACCAACTGAAGAGCCAGTTCCTCGCCAACATGAGCCACGAACTCCGCACCCCGCTGAGCGCCATCATCGGATTTGCGGAGGCGATTCGCGACGGCGTCGCGGGCGAGCCTTCCGGAGAGCAGCGCGAGTTCGCCGAGGACATCGCCCAGGCGGGCCGGCAGTTGCTCGAATTGATCAACAACATCCTCGACCTGTCGCGGTTCGAGGCAGGCGCCATGGAACTGAATCTGGCGCCGTGCGACATGGGCGGCCTGGTGGACGAGGTGCTGCGGATCCTCCGCGGCCTGGCCCGGCGAAAGGACATCGAACTGAAAGCGGACGTCGAGCCCCGCCCCCTGGAACTGACGGCCGACCCGATCCAGTTGAAGCAGGTGCTGTACAATCTGCTCGCGAACAGCATCAAGTTCACGGACCCCGGCGGGCGGGTCGAGGTCCAGGCGCGCCAGGACCGGGAGTTCATCCGGATCCGCGTGTCGGACACCGGCATCGGCATCGCGCCGGAAGACCTCGTCGCGGTGTTCGAGGAGTTTCGTCAGGTGGACCCGTCGCTGAGGCGGGAGCACGAGGGGAGCGGCCTGGGCCTGGCGCTGGTGAAGCGGCTAGTGGAATTGCACGGCGGCGAGATCTCGGTCGAAAGCCAACTGGGCAAGGGAACGACGTTCACCGTGACGCTGCTTCGCGACTTGGCCGCGGAGGCTGCGGAATAGGCGCGGCCCGCCGCGGTGGGGCGGACCCGGGAGGATCGTATGGTGGACCAAGCCGAAACGGTAGGCGGAAAAATCCTGATCGTGGACGACTACCCGGCGAACGTGAAACTCCTGGAGCGGAACCTCCGTTCGGCGGGTTACACCACCGTCGCCGCCTACGACGGAGCCGAGGCTCTCGAAAAAGTCCAGGCCGAACGCCCCGACCTCATTCTCCTGGACATCATGCTGCCGAAGATCGACGGCTACGAGGTGTGCCATCGGCTTCGCGCCGACGAGACGACGGCCGTCATCCCCATCATCATGATTACGGCGCTGAAGGAGATGGCGGACCGGATCCGGGGCCTGGAGGCGGGCGCCGACGATTTCATCTCCAAACCGTTCGACCGGGGCGAACTGCTGGCCCGCGTCAAGAGCCTCCTTCAGATCAAGTATTACCGCTCCATGCTGGCCGAACGCGAAAAGTTCCACGCGGTCATCCAGGACCTGTCGCACGGCATCATCATCACGGACGCGGACGGACGGATTCAGACGATCAGCCGCCGCGCCGCCGAACTCCTGGACCACGCCGGCGAGGATCTGACCGGCAGAAAACTCGAGGACGCGCTCTCGGCCTTCGCGATCGAACCCTCCCTGGAAGCGCTCCAGGCGTCCGAGGCCCGGGCCGTCACCGTGGATCTTGAGCAGCGGGATGCGCGCTCACCCCGCTATCTGGCCGGCCGATACACGCGCATCCTGGGCCCGGGCGGGGAACTGTACAACACGTCCCTGGTGTTCCGCGACGTGACGGACATGCGGCAGAAGGAGAAACTGAAACGGGACTTCCTGAGCCTCGTCAGCCACAAACTCAAAACCCCCCTGACGATCATCAGCGGGTACCTGAACCTCATCGACCGGGGCAAGTATGGCGATGTCTCGCCGCAGGTGGCCGAGGCGATCCGCGTCACCCTGGTCAAGGTCCGCGAACTGTCGGACCTGATTGAGAAGGTGCTGACGTACGCGGGCCTGACGGCCACGGAACTGGAGCGCGCCGGGCAACTCGTGGCGCTGGAGGAATTGCTCGGGCGCACTCGGGATCGGGTGGAACACCGCTATCCGAACTACTCGATCGATTGGCGCATTGCGCTTCCCCCGAAGTTGCCTCGCGCCCGCGCCCCGGAGGAACTCCTTTCGGTGGTCCTCGACAACCTGCTGGACAACGGGGTCAAGTTCACGCACGGTCCCGAGGCGCGCGTGGAAGTGACGGCCGAGGAAATCGCCGACCGGCGCCTGATGATTCGCGTCCGCGACAACGGGCCGGGCATTCCGCCCGAGCACCGCGAGCAGATCTTCACCGAGTTTACGCAGGTCGAGGAGCACTTCACGGGGAGCGTCGCGGGGATGGGCCTGGGCTTATCGACGGCCAAGCGGTTGGTCGAATCGTGGGGCGGCGAGATCGGGTTTGAATCCAAGCCCGGTGAGGGCTCGACGTTCTTTTTCACGGTCCCGTCGGAGCACACGCCCGCCGCCGATTCGCCGAGGGGCGGCCGCTAAGTATGTCTAATAAAGTTTCTCCGAATCCCCGACGGCGGAATGAGGAAATCCGACTTGTCCGCCATAGCCCAAAGGGCGAAGGCGGAAGTCCGAATGGCGAAAGAATGACGAAACGGCAATGACGAAGCCGATCCTGTCCCCAGGCTGTGCGTCGGCGGCGGTACTTTCGTCATTCGGGTTTGCTTTTTGATTCGTCATTCGGATTTCGGGTTTCGTCATTCTCTCGGCAGGGCTTTCTCGAAGACGACGGCGCCGACCGATTCGCTCCGCCGATCGAAGGCGCCGGCTCCCATCCAGGCCGAGACGGTTTCCGATTGGGGGCCCAGGTGTTCGGCGAGAAAGGCGTCGCCGCCCTCCGCCGCCGGACGCCACGCCAGTTCCAGCCGATGCTCGTTCAGGTGGATGGTCGCGCGCACCGGAGCCTGCCCTTGATGCCGGTTGGTCCAGTCGGCGGCCGCCTCGACGATGCGCGCGAGGCCCGCGCGAAGGGCCTCGACGGACTCTGGTACGAGACCGGTGCGTCTGTAAAGGGCGGAGACCAACGCGTTGACCGCCTTCATGGCGCTCGGGGCCTCGGCCGGTTCGAGCGTCATTTCGATCGCCCCCGTGGCGGCGGCCGCTTGGCGGCGGCGATCGAGGCAGGCCTGGAGCCGCGTCACCAGCCCGTCGGGGCTGAACGGTTTCGTCAGGTAATCGTCCGCCCCGGTTTCGTATCCGAGGAGACGATCCTCGGGACGGTCGAGCGCCGTCAGAATCAGGATGGGAATCGGGTTGGTCCGGCGGGCGCCCTTGAGTCGTCGGCACAATTCGTAGCCGCTCAGTCCGGGGAGCATCAGGTCCAGGATGACGGCGTCGGGTGTCCGCGTGGCCAGCAGGTCGAGGGCCTGTTCGCCCGTTGCGGCGCGGATCGGCTCGAAGCCGTAGGCTGAGAGCACCTCGGCCAGCAGTTTGTTCATATCCGGCTCGTCTTCGACAATGAGGACGGAATTTCGCGGCTCGTCGGCCATCGGTCGGCACCCGCCTCTTTTCTCGGAGTCGCCAGCATACGCGCGGGGCGCGGTCGAGGCAAGGTCTTTTGCGCGGCGGCACGGTGGGGCGAACAAACCTTGTGTGCCATCCCACGCCGCGGTATATAGGCCGGGGCAGGGGGCCGTATGATCCCGACGGACTATCACCTTCACTCGACCTACAGCGACGACGGCCACGCCTCCGTTGTCGAGATGTGCGCGGCGGCGGTCGAGGCCGGTCTCCGCGACGTCTGTTTCACGGAGCACCTGGACTTCGACCGGAGCGACCCGGGCTACGGCTTCTTCGACTACGCCGCCTTCGCCGCCGCCGTCGAGGAAGCCCGCGCCCGCTACGCCGGCCGCCTGGCCGTCCGCATGGGGGTCGAGTTTGATTACCGGCGTTCGTACGGCGTCGAGCCGGGCGAATGCCTCGCCGCCATGGACTTCGACTTCGTGATGGGCTCCGTCCACACGGCGGCGGGAGTCCCCATCTACCGCCTCTCGGCGGAGGAACTTGCCGCCCTCGACCTGCGGGACCTGGAGCGCGAGTACTTGGCCGAGACGGCCGCCCTCGTCGCCTCCGGCTGGTGCCATGGCCTGGGCCACTTCGATTACGTGTTCAAGCAGGCGCCGCTCCTAGTCGAACCGTACCGCGATGCCGCCTATTGGGAAGCGGTCGAGAAGATCCTGGCGGCGTGCATCGCCGGCGGCATCGCTCTGGAGGTCAACACGCACCACGTCTTGGATCGGGGGATGGGGCTGGCGGCCGACGCCGAAATCCTCCGCCGATACCGGCGCCTCGGAGGCCGGCGAGTGACCGTCGGCTCCGACGCCCATCGGCCCGGCGACGTGGTGCACGCCTTTCCCGACGCCGAGCGAGCCCTCCGCGAGGCCGGGTTCACGACGGTGACGGGCTACGACCGCGGCCGGCCCTACGGCGTGCCGCTTCAATCCTAGTACTGCTACGCTACACGCCCCAACCGCCAAAGGCATGGCCTTTGGGCGCCAGCGCCTTACGGCACGTAGAAGGAGACGGTGTAGGTCATCTCGACCGTCTGTCCCGGTTTCAGGTTCAGTTTCCACACCAGTTCGCTGTGGTTGTTCTGCCAGAAACCGCCGCCCTGCCAGTCGGCGGGATGAAAATCGTCAATCCGGATGTGCCCGTCGCCGGAGACCTCGTCGGCCTTGCCCGGCAGGGAGACGGTGACGCGCATGTCCGAGTCGGCGTCGCGATAACTCGTGAGGGTGATCGTCCCTTTCTTACGAATCAGCGAGTACGAATGGCCGCCCCACTGGAGGACGTTCGGCTTGCGCTCGATCTCCTCTTCCGCCAGCGTTCCGCGGAGGTTCACCGCGACGGTCATCGGCAGCAGGCTCGTTCCGCCGGGCGGCGCGTAGGTCAGCAAGTCCTGCCCCATCGGCAGATTGCCGCGGAGGATGATCGCCGCGCCGGTCGTCCACGGGACCTTGGAGCGGTTGGTCAACTCCAGTTGATGCCAGACCTGCGTTTTGAGCAGGCGGAGCGGCGAGCCCGTCGGATACCGCGCGTCGTCCGCCTCGCCCTGGACCATGCTGCCGTGCGTGGCGTTCCGCACGACGTTCAGGTCCAACGTGTAGAGGTGGTGCAGGGGCGCCTCGGCCTGCCAGAGGGGGACGCTCGCGCGGCCTCCCGCCCGCAGGGAGAAGTTCGGCACGGTGTAGACGAAGAGGTCCTGCTCGCCGGTCGCGCCCAGTTCGGGTGGCAACTGGATGTCGGCCGGCGCCGCCGGCGCCGCCGCCTCCGCCTCGCGGCGCCACTCGCCCGACCGTTGCGTGAACATCGCGTTGGACATCTGCCCCATCAGTTGCGGGGCCGCCTGCGCCAGCGCGTTGCGCAGCGTCGCCTCCAGCACAAGCGGCGAGACCACGTCGCGGAAGCGGAAATGCGGCACGCCCACCACCAGGTCCAGCCCCACGTCCCGAAGGTCTTCGCTCTGGTTCAGGATTTCCGCCTGCAGCGCCATCGCCGCCGTGTCCTTCAGGTCGCCGCTCACACGGTACGTTGGGATCCAGCGGATGCCGGGGGCGAAGTACATGAGTGTCAGTTCGACCGCCTTGCCCGCCGACTCTTGGCCAAGGTCGAAACTCAGCCGCTTCGCACGGGCGAACGGCGGGTCGGCGTTCCCCCCATCGCTCAGCGCGGGGCTCCGCACCGCCACGATCTGGGATTGTGCGATCGAAATCGGCTGCGGACCAGCGCCGGCCGGTTGTCCCTCCGGCTCGACCAGGACGAACGGCCGGTCTTCGATAACGGTGCGTCCGAGCATTTTGCCGCGGAACTCCTCGCCGCCGGCGGTCGTCAGCGTCACCGCCTTGCCCGTCACCTGCTTTAGCAGGTTTTCGAGCGTGCTGGCTGCCGGGCCGAGCGGCGTGTCCACCCGTTTCCAGTCGTCGGTGTATTCGGCCCGCATGGCGACGATCTCGTCCGTCCGGCTGACGGCCCAGAAACTGCCCAGGACCGCCGAGTCCGGCACCTCCAGGGTAAAGACGCGGCCGGAGGCGTCGGCCACGCCCCTCGCCTCCTTAACCAGCAGCGCGTACCCGTCTTTGAAGACGACCGCTCGTTGTGTCTTGATCGCAAGCCGTCCCGACTCCGGCTCGGCCGCGCCGGCCGCAGCGCACGCCAGAGCCGCCAGCGCGACCGCCGACCCGGCGACGCGCGCCCACGATCCGCAAGTCCCTCGCGATGCGAACATAACTGCCTCCTTTCAGATGCTTGGCGCCAGACACCTCCGCAACGCAGACCCTCCGCGGGCCTGCACCGTCTTGGACGCGGCACCTTCGGTGGAGTTCCCGGAGAAGTCACTCGCTCGGGCAGCGGATTGGGCAGGCGACATTATAGGTGGATCGCGGTGACGTCGAGTTCGGCGCACTCGGCCGGGACGCCGAGGACCTCGGCAACGCTCGGGCTGGTGCGGCCGTCGTCGCTGCTTACGAGTTCCTTGACGTAGAGCCCCGCCTGCGTGCGGACCTCGATCTCGACCGTTCTCGCGTCCACGGACTTCCACGCGACGGACCGGACGCGGCGATGGCGGACGCGGTCGGTGCGGCTCCTGAGGGCCCGCAGCGGCGTCCGCTGGCGGATCCGGCCCGCCAGGTTCCCGAGGGGCGCGAGGTCCGCGACCGGTTCCGCCAGCCGCACGAGCGCGCGGTACGTCTTATCCGGCCGGAGGCTCTTGATGCACGCCACCTCCTCGGCGGCGCAGCGTCCGAGGCCGACGACTTCGACGGCCCCGGAACGGCCGATGGCCCGGGCGAGCGCGGCCCAATCGAGCCGGCGCCGGCGCGGCCGGAGGACCTCGAGCACGAAAGGCCTCTCGCCCAGGCATCGCACGTCCGCGTCTTCGCGGCCGCAGCCGTGAAAAAGATGATCTTCGCCGCCGGCGGCCTCGCGGACAGGGTCGCCGATGATGGCCTGGACGCTCGTCGGCCACGCGGCCCACCGGCATTGCGGCAGACCGCGCACGAGTTTCCGGTACCGCCCGGAGACGAACAGCGGCCGCACGTCCAGCGTCACTGTGCCCTCGGCGTGGTCCGCCAGGACGACGACGTCGGGGTGCACGAAGTCGGGCTGGGCGCGCCTCGCGTCGCACAAGCGGGTGCCGACCAGGCGGTTGAATTCCTGCCTGTAAGGTTCCGCGAGGTCGCCGCCCGCGAGCGTCTGGATGGCCCGCTCGCGTTCGGCCATCGCGCTATGCTCGTGCGACGCGACGAGGAGCGTGTCGAATTCGAGGCCTTCGAGCGCCTGCCGCGATCGTTCGACCCAGGCGTCGATTTCTGCGAACAGGCCGCCGCAGATCCGGCAGGGGCCGGCAGGCGGCGCGGCTTGGAGCGTCCGGCGGATGGCGGCCCCGCGCTGGTCGTTGCCCATCCCTGTGTCCACCTGGGCGCAGAGGCGTCCGAGGCACCGGTCGCAGAGCGGCCCGGCGTCGAGGGCGTTCGCGAGGCGGGCGCGGAGGTCCGTCCGCTCGAGCGCTTCGGCCAGGGGGATGGTTCGCCACTCCCGATCGGGCATCGCGGCCGCACTCCTGAAAGGGACCCCAGGATTCTAACCGTCGAGGCGGGCACCGTCCACACCCCGGCGCTTCTCGATTGTCAGGGGGCGGCGGAATCGCTATATTGGGGCCGGTTATTCAGCCGATGGCGCGAGCGCGCATGACGGAGACCCCTTCCGCTCACAATCCGCCTGGCGAGATGGCCCGGGAGGACCTGTACCGGGACTGGCTCGGTGTGACGAGCCCCTCGCCGACGCATTACGACCTGCTCGGCGTTCCGCCGCTCGAGCGGGACGCGACGCGCATCCTCCAGGCCGCCCGCGAAGTGAAGCGCAAGATCCGGGCCTACCAGATCGGGCGGTACCGCAAGCAGGCGCTGGACCTGTTGTCCGACGTGGGCCAGGCCGTCTCCGTCCTTACCAATGCCGCCAAGAGGCGGGCCTACGACAACGACCTCCTGCGCGGCTGGCGGAAAACGATCGAGGCCCTTTACGACGGGCACTGTGCGAAGCGGTCCCACGAACCGGAGACGCTGGAGGCCTGGCTCATCGCCTGCCGGGAGAGCGGCGTGCCGGTGTCGCGGCTGATCCCGGCCATCATGCGATTCCTTCGCCCGCAGATGGATTCCTGGCCGGCGCGCGGCGAGCACGGCCTGAATCTCCCCAAGGGGCTCTGGATCTACCGCGATGCCGTGGTCCTCGGCAGTTGCCTCGACGACATCCCCCTGGAGCGGCGGGCCGAGGCCGTCAAAAGTCTTCAGAAAGCGCTCGGCATCCCCGAAGGCCTCGCGCGCGTCGTGGCCGAAGAGGTCACCCAGGAGTCGCGCCTGCTGGACCGGATGTCGCTCGTGCGCCAGGCGCAGGGCGACCCCGGGGGGACGGTCCTTCGGATGGGTTGGCGGATCAAGCGGCTCGGGGGCCACCCCGACCAACGGAGCAAGATTCTCTCGGCCGTGGGCGCGTTGGTCGGCCTGGACCGCCGACGGATACGCGTTCTCCTGCCGCGACTGGACGAGCGTCCAGTGGTGCTGCCCGCGTCGAGGCGGGCGGCGCTGGCGGCCAGGACGGTCGGCCGGCGGGCGCACGAAACGGGCCGCCGGGTTCGCCGGAGGGCCCGCCTCGTGGGGGACTGGCTGGCCGACCGGCCGCAACTGTTGGTCGCCGCCGCCGTTCTCAGCGGGCTGGTAGTCCTGGTTCTGGCGGTGCTGGTGGTGGCCGGCGTCTGGAAACCGTGGGGCCCTTCAACCGAGAGCGAGGGTGCGCCGCCGATCGAGTCCCCTCAACCGCCGACGGGACTCCCCGCGCCCCCGGAAAGGCCTGGCGAATCTCCGCCGTCGGGTCTGGAGGAGTGGAAGGAATTCATCAACAAGTACCCTGTGGAGCCCGGTGTGGTTCCGCCGACGCCGCCGCCTAGCGCTCCGTCTCGCGCTCCCGCAGGGCCGTCAAACGCCGAATGACGTTCCGGACGATGGGGTTTTCCTTCTCCGGGATCATGTTGAGGATGCGCTGGTAGCGTTGCGCCGCGCGCTTATAGTTGCCCATCTTTTCGTCCACGACGGCGTTGTTGTATTCCCGGCTGATCTCGTCCACGAGGTCCCGCAGGGCATCGAGGTAGATCTTGTCGACGGTCGGCTGGTTGGGGAAGAACGATCGGCCGCCGTAGTACGCCAGCGCCTGCTGGAAGCACCGGACCGCGCCGAAGAGGTTCCGCGGTTCGGTATTGCGGCGGTCGTAGAGGTCGAGGGCCTTGTCGCGGAACTTTTGGGCGGCCGACAGGTTCAGCGGAAGTTCCTGGCGGTACACTTTCGCCATGTCTTCGATGGCCTGGCGGATGCCGGGGATGCGCTTTGCCTTTCCCGAGTCCAGGTCCTCCTTGCGCACCAGGATGGGCTGCTTCAACTCGTCCTCGCACCAGACGCCTTCCTGCGATTCCTTGATGACCCGAAGCGGCGGGGCGCCGGGCGCCGGCTGGATCATGGGTTCGAGCGCCAGGACGGGGATCTCGACGCTTCCGCCGACGCTCGTTCCGCGCAGCGTGAGCACCGCCGCCAGGAGCACGATGACCGCCAGGTAGATGGCCAGTCCGATGAACAGACCCTTACGCCGGCGGAAAAGGGAAGGCGGCTCCTCGGCTTCGGCCTCGGGTGCGGCCTCCTCTTCGGCCGTGCGCCGCCGGAACTGCGGCCGGCCGGTCGGCGACACCGCCACCGTCTCCACGACGAACCGCAGCCGCGTCTTCGCCCCGACCCGGATGTCATCCCCGTCCGACAGCACCGCCTCGTCGATGGATTTGCGGTTCAGCCGCGTCCCGTTGTCGCTCAGGTTCTTCAGAACCCACTGGTCGCCCCGGCGCTCGATGCGGCAATGCTGGCGGGAAATGGCCGACTCCGAAAGCGCGACCTCGCAGGCGGGATCGCGGCCGAGCGTGGTTGTCCCGGGCGCAATGCGGAACGTCTGGCCTTTCTCCGGCCCCGCCGTGGATTCCAGGTGGGCCCGGGCCGCCGTCACCGGCCCCAGCCCCATCGGCCTCCGCGCCGGCACGTCCCGGGAGGGATCCCCGTCGGTCGCCATGACGTTTCTCCGGATCTTCCGCCAAACGCCTCAGGCCCGCCGGTCGCCTCTGCAGCCGCCTCGGGCCCGCGAACGAGCCACCGAATCCTACCAGACCTCCGCGCGGCCGTCAACACAACGCACTGTGTCGCCGGAAATACCTCCTGCCGCCCCGAACCCCCGAGGGCCCGCGCTTCCGAGGCCGGGCAAGCCCCGGGCATTCGGGGCCATTAGCCTTGATTGTCTCGCCCGGCTTCTTAGAATCCCAGGGATGATGAGGCGAAACCGTGGAATTCTGGCAGGCCTCCTGTGCGGTCTGTGGCTCGTTTTGGGCCTCGGCTGCACGGACGCCTCGCCGGCCGGCGGCGGGGGCGAGCGCCCCTTGCGCATCCTCAGCCTTACCCCCAACGTCACCGAGATCCTTTTCGCCATGGGCCTGGGCGACCAGGTCGTCGGCCGCTCCACCTGGTGCAACGAGCCGCCCGAGGCCCGCGCCCTGCCCGTCGTCGGCGACACGCTGCACATGAATCTCAACCAGGTCATCGCCCTCGAGCCGACGCTTGCCTTCATGATCACCGGCCGCGAGGAGGTCGCGCGGGGGCTCGAGGCGCGGGGCGTCCGGACCGTGATGCTCGAGTCCGATACGTTGCCCGAGATGTTCGACTCCATCCGGATCATCGGTCGCGAGACCGGCCGCGAGGACGCCGCCCGCGCCCTCGTCGCGCGCATCAAATTGGACCTGGCGGCTGTTCGCCGGCGCGTGGCCGGCCTGACGCGCCCCCGGGTCCTCTTCGCCTTCCCCATGACGGTCGGCTCGGCGCGGATCATGGTCGCGGGGCGGGGCACGTTCGTGGATGCGCTCCTGGAAGTGGCCGGCGCCGAGAACGCGTACCCCGACCGGGCCAACTGGCCGACCGTCAGCCCGCAGAAGGTCATCGCCGCGGCGCCGGACGTCATCCTCGTCCATGCGGTCGGCGACGAGGGCGCTCCCGACCGCATCGAAGCCATCCGCCGCGCGTGGACCGAATGGACCAGCATCCCCGCCGTGGCCGGCGGCCGCGTCCACATCCTCACGGAGCCGTACCTGACGATTCCCGGCCCGCGGGTCGGTCAGGCGGCGGAGCGGCTCGCGGAGACGATTCACCCGGAACTCCAGGAGCGCTCGCCGTGACCCTGCAGCCTCTTTCAGCCCGACGCTATGCCGTCACCGTGCTGGCCTGGCTGGCGCTGTGGCTCGTGGTGGCCGCCGCCGCCCTCGTCCTCGGCGCGCGCGTCTGGGTCTGGGAGTCCGGGCCCCAGTTGAGCGACGCCCTGCGCGATGCGCTCTACGGTGTGGCGACGGCGAGCGTCGTGGGCGGTGCGCTCGCGCTCGCGGGCCTCGCCTTTCAGGCGCTCCTCCGGAACCCTCTCGCCAGCCCCTATATTCTGGGCGTCTCGGGCGGCGCGAGCCTCGGCGTTATCCTCTCGGGCCTTTTCGTCAGCGTCCTCGTTCAGCCGCTCTTCGGTTTTCTCGGCGCCCTCGCGACGGTCGGCATCGTGTACGCCATCGCCCAGCGCCGCGGCCGGATCGAACCCTACACGCTCCTCCTGAGCGGCGTCATCCTCAACACCTTCTACGCCGCCGTCATCATGCTCACGATGGGTCTCGTCAGGCCGGAGACGCGCGGCGACATCGCGTACTGGATGATGGGGAACATCGGCCGGTTCGACCTTCAGTGGGGATTGGTAGGCGTTGTCGCTGTCTTGGCCGTCGGCGCCGCCGTCGTCTTCGCGTTCCTCGCCAAGGGGTTCAACCTGATCGCGGTCGGGGAGGAGACGGCGGGGACGCTCGGCGTCCGGGTGGAGCGTGTGCGGCACGTGACGTTCGTCGTGGCGAGTCTCGTGACGGGGGCCTCCGTGGCGCTCACCGGTCCGATCGGTTTCGTGGGCCTCATCGTGCCGCACCTCTTGAGAATGCTTCTCGGGCCGGACCATCGCCGGCTCGTGCCCGCCTCGTTCTTCTTCGGGGCGACGTTTCTGGTGCTGGCGAACCTGGCGACGGGCCTGCTGGAAGGGGCGGTGGCTCCGTTTCCGCCTCCCCCCGTCGGGGTGCTGACGGCGATGTGCGGCGGGCCGTTCTTCGTGTACCTCCTGAGGACGCGATGGCGACGAACAGCCGAAGTCCAATGAGCGGGGCGGGGGGAAGGCATTTCGGATTTCGGATTTCGGATTGCGGATTGAAACGGCAAAACAGCGCACGGTTAGCCGCGACCCGAAGTTTACCCGCCGGGGCGGGGGGAGCGGGGACATTGCGGATTGCGGAATGGGAAAGACGAGTGACGGAGTAACGCAGTAAAGACGACGGGGAAACTCCGAGGGGTCGGGGCAGGCGGTGAACGGCACAGGCCAGGCAATCGCGGCGGCGAACCAGGGCGGCACGCCGGGGCCTTACGTCGAGGTCCGCGACCTCTGTTTCGCGTACGCGGGCGGCGCGCCCGTTCTCAGCGGCCTGTCGCTCTCGCTGGCGCGCGGGCGGTTCGTCGGACTCCTCGGTCCAAACGGGAGCGGCAAGACGACGCTCCTCAGGATCCTCCTGGGGCTCCTCGAACCGGCGTCGGGCGAGGTCCGCATCGCGGGCCTCCGCCTGGCGGACTATCCGGCCGGGGCGCTGGCGCGCCGCGTCGCCTACGTGCCGCAGGGAACCTCCTCCGTCCTCGCCTTCACGGTCCTGGAGACGGTTCTGATGGGCCGAAGCCCGCACACCGGCGCCCTCGGATTCGAGGGGGCGGGCGACTGGCACGCCGCTCGCGAGGCCCTTCGCCTTACGGATACCGAGCGATTCGCCGAACGCAATCTCGAGGACCTGTCGGGCGGCGAAAGGCAGCGGGTCGTCATCGCCCGCGCCCTCGCCCAGGAGCCCGACCTGATCCTGCTGGACGAACCGACCGCTTTCCTGGATATTAAGCACCAGCAGGCCATCCACCGGCTGCTTCGGCGGCTAAGAGACGAACAGGGCATGACGGTCCTTTGCGTCAGCCACGACCTGAACCTGGCGTCGGCCTATGCGGATGACGTGGTCCTGATTTCGGGCGGGCAAGTGGCCGCCGCGGGGACGCCCGCCGAGGTGCTTCGCACCGACGTCCTCGAAGCGGTTTACGAGACGCGCGTCCGCGTCGAGTTCGACGAGGTGACGGGTCGTCCGTACGTGCTTCCCATCCCGGAAGAGTAATTGCTGATTCCGGAATGGTCCTTTGGCATTTATGCTGAGTGGCACGGCCGGTCTTGCTTGCCCGCCATAGCCCAAAGGGCGAAGGCGGGTCCGGCCGTGTCCCGGCGCGCCGGAACGCACGGCGGGGCAAGCCTGCCCTGAGCAACGCCGAAGGGACTCGCCGTGCCACACGGGCAAGAGCGACAGTGCCTTTTGGGAAAGAGCACGGAGCCGCGACCGACAGAGAGCGGCGCATTGAAGGAGATACCGATGGTGGCTGAACCCCGCCGTGACGCCGACAGCGTGCGCGAGTTGCTCGGGACCATGGGCCGCGAGGTCCTCGCGCGTTTCCGGCAGACGTTGAAGGCTCTGGAGAGCCTGGACGTGGAAGCGGCCGGGAAAGCGGTCGCCGAGGACTCGAGGACCGACGAGCAGGAACTGGCCGTCGAACGCGGATGCCTCGATCTGCTCCTGGCCG